>PKYX01000436.1 GCA_003132825.1 Acidobacteriaceae bacterium | reverse complement strand
AGGTAGAAGTTGTCGCTGCGGGCCTCGATTTTACGCATTCCGAAGTCCACTGCCGCCCGGTCGAGAACCTTACCGTTTTCACTGAGGGACGCTTCTGCGTGATAGAGCCTCGGTGCATCCAATTCCCAGGTCTGCACGTCGGCCAGTTGCATGGCGACCGTCACTCGGGTTCCCGGGCTGCCTCCAGCAAGGCCAAATTGCTGGCTGCCGGCGAACTGCCTCCCGTCGGGCGCTTTGACGGCCAAGTTGATGGCGAGCTGGCGTTCTTGGGATCGGGGCTCGGATGAGACCACCGTGATTCGCGCCTCGGCAAGCGAGCGATCAACGTCGGGCACCATGAAGAGGTCCGCAATATAGGTCTTGCCGGTGGCTTCGAGCCACAGACTTTGCCACAAACCGCTCCTGCGGATATAGCAATCCGCTTCCAGCCTGCTGCCCGGGTCGTATGCCCGAATCGTAATCCGGTTCTCTTGCCCGGGGCGGATAAGCGACGTGACATTGAGGATAAAGGGCGGCATCAATCCGCGGTGCTCTCCGGCTTCCTTTCCGTTGATCCAGACCTTGCAGTGATCGCTCATTCCATAAGAGGCAAAGGCGATTCGCTTCCCCTGGAAGCTAGGGGGGATCTTGACGACTTTCTCGTACCAGCCGGTGCCCTGGTACAGGAACAACTCGGGGAAAGCAAGTTGCCAGGGGAGCGGAACAACTCCCAAGCGGCCCCGCACCAGACCAGGGCGGCTGTACCATTCCTGCTTCTCACCGACTTCATCGGGGTCTTCCTTGAAGTGCCACTCGCCATCCAGCGAAAGTTTCTCGGGACGCTCCAGGCCCACGGCGTTCGGATCGTACCCGGCTGCGATGGCACTCCCGTCGGCATGGCTTTGACTTCCTTCTGATTGCGGGGCAGCCGCGCGTGCGAGGGATTGAGACTTCAACAGCATTTCAGCCATGGTCGCGCTCGACCACTTTACGAAGGTTCGTCTGTCCAAAAGTCCTCCTTGACGTAGACCTACGACAGCGCTTTCGACTTAAGCGCGCTCGGCGCTAACCAAGGCGGAGCGTGGGCTCGAAGGAACCACTTGCGTAATGGATCAGGTCGTTCAGCATCATCGTGGCTACTGGATCATCGTTAATGTTCCTGGCAAGTAGCTCAAAGGTGGAAATGATCAATCGTCCCTTCCCGTGACGGCACTGGAGGATCGTGGCGTTGACCTCGCCCGGGATCCATTTCTCCTCTGCATTCAGGGTACGAGACTGGATCGCCATCCCGTAGGCGCCCGCCAACAGGTCCGCCTGGTGTTCCGGGCTCACACCCACAACCACCTGTTCCGGCCAGGCCTGTTGAAAAGCCCAGGTGATCGGATTGGTGAACGGAATCCCCTCAAACAATGGGCCGCCCTTCTTGACAAAAAAGCAGTCGCCGTGCCCGCCCTGCGACTTGCTGCCCAAGTCCAGCCCGTACTTGGTGAGGAAAGGTCGTACCGAAGGGTCGACCTTACGATCCACCAGGCGAGGTGCCCCGGTAATCCAATCGCCACAGGCCAACAGCAAGACGCTCTTCCCTTCTTCCAAAAACCCCAGGATTTCTTCGTTGATTTTGGTTGTGACCACGGGCGCGCTAGCGTCGTTTGCTTTTAGCTCGTAACCCAGCGCCTCAAATTCCCAAGGAAAATCACCGCGGAAGATCACCGCCTTCAGTTTAGGGACGCGGTATTGCGGAGGAACGACGAGAATCGTCGCGTAGTTCTGACTGACGATCGTTCCGTCGCGTTCGACTTCCGCCACCAGTCGAAACCCTCTTGGGCGCTCGAGGTCCGGCGCCGGGAATTGAATGCTTCCCACCTGCTTGACCTGACCCGCCGGTACAGAAACGGTTCCCAGGCTCCCGCCCAGGTTCGTTTCCGCCATTCTCCACCGAAGGTTGCCTTGGAGGGGTCCGTGATCGCCAAAGTGAGAGAGGTAGAGATTCGCCTGCACCATCTCACCCACCCAGAAGTTGCGCCGACCCGCGATGTCCACTACAACGACGTTCTGCCCCCAGATCTTGGGCAGTTCCGAGCAGAAGGCCTTTTTGTCATTGAAATAATCAAATACGCCGATGGGGTGGGGAGTAGAGTCGAACATCCAAACCACGTGGCCCGTCACCTGGGGATTCATGCGCATCCAATCCGTCTGCTGCTTGAGTCCTTCGAAGTAATACCAGTCACTGGCATCGGTGAAGGCGGTAAAGTCGCCGTAGACTTTGTCGAGATTCCAGCGGAGAAAACGTTGCTCAAGCCCAGCCTGCTTCACCATGCTTTCCCACCCCCCCGTCGAACCGGGCTCGGTCCACCAGGGCAGGGCGCCGCCCCATTTCTTTTTGACCTTGTCGACATTAAAAATGTAGGGGATGGGGCCAAACTCGCTCACCACGAGGGGCCTGCCATAGGAGCGAAGGCTGCCGATCAATTTTCTGGTGTCGTCAAACTCATCAAAAGGCGGATAATTGTGCCAGTCGTCAACGTCGGTCTTGCCGTGATTGCCCGGGTCGCTCAATACACCGATTGACCATCCCCCGGAGTTGTCTAGGATGAGACGCGTCTCGTCGAGACTCTTCGCCAAGCTATACAGTTGGGCCGTAAGCTCCGGCAGTGTTTCCCGAGTATTGCCGGCTCCCTCATTCATCATTTCCCACATCACGAGAGAAGGATGATTATGATCACGCAAGATCAGGGCCGCCAACCACTTCTTATACTGTTCTGACTTGTCTCCCTTGACCGGTTGGCCCAGGGTCCAGGGGCCTCCCTGCCAAACCAACAACCCCATGCGATCCGCCCAATAAAGAAATTTGACCGGCGCAGGACGCATAGGGACCCGCACCCAGTTGACACCCGTCGATTTGATCATCGCAATGCTTTTGCGAGTTTCCTCATCGGTGGGGTTGTGGTACGGCGGAGGATGATGCCAGTCACAGTCGCCCCAGCCGGGACCTGGGATGAACCCTCCTCCGACCAGATAGATCGGCTTGTTATTGAGATAAAAACGGTCGCCCCGGGTTTCGATCTTCCGCATACCGAAATCCACCGACGCCTGGTCCAGCACCTTTCCGTTTTCGGTCAGTGTCGCTTGCACCTGATAGAGCCGGGGCGCGCCGATCTCCCATAGTTCAGTCTCATGGAGCTCAACCGGGACCGTCACTTGGACATCGGTGCTGCCACTCGCCAGTTCCACTCGCTTGCCTGCCGTGAAGTGTTTGCCGTTCGGTGCTTTGACGACGAGGTCTAAGCGGAGCGGCCGCTCTTTCGGGCTCGCTTCGGATGCAAGGACGGCGATTCTCGCTGCAGCACGAGAATGGTCGATATCGGGAACCATGAAGATGTCCGCCANNTCCAGCCAGATGCTCTGCCAAAGGCCGCTGCAATGGATCAGGGAGTTATAGTCCATCGCGCTCCCTGCTGGGTCGCTGGCGCGGATCGTAATCGTGTTTTCAGTTCCCGGCCGTACCCAAGATGTGATGTCTAGAGCAAAAGGCGCAAAAGCGCCGCGCCCCTCTCCCGCAGATTGACCATTGACCCATACTCGAGTTAAATCGCTGATGCCATAAGAAGCCAGGACAACCCTTTTCTCGGCAAAGTCGGCGGGGATCTGAAGGGTTCTCTCATACCAGCCGGTCCCCTTGAAATCTCGGATTTCTGGAAACGCGATCTGCCAGGGCAATGGAACCAGGCCCACTCGGCCCCTCACGGACCCCGGACGGTACCATTCTTGTTTCTCGCCAACCTGGTCGGGATCTTCCTTGAAGTTCCACTCCCCGTCGAGCGAAAGTTTCTCGGGGCGCCCCAGCCCGACTGCGCTTCGGTCGTAGTCGGAGCTCGCGGCATTCAGGTCGGCAGCGCTTGGACTCGACTTTGGTTGCAACTCCGCCTGCGCGAAGGACTGAGCTTTTAACAGCATTCCAGCGGTCGCCGCGCTCGACCACTTTACGAAAGTTCGTCTGTCCAAAACTCCTCCCTGAACTAGGACGTGGTTGTCAGCTTTCAGCGTTGTTGTCGATTGAGGGACGGATGGGATCGAAAAGCTCCGCTGGTTAGTGGATCAGGCCATCGAACATGAGCGTTGTAACCAGAACCGTAGCCGCAGGTCGCAACGCTCCCTTGGTGGTAGTTAATAAGGAAGGAACCCACAGTCCCCGCCTAGGGGATCGCGCACCGTCGTTTCGACTGGCCGAGATTCAACCAGCGGATCGCCGCGATCCCCAAACATTCCAACGAATGTTCCAAGAAAACTAAAACGCAACCCTCAGGTTAAACTCGACGACTCTTGGATCAGTGGCGGCACTGCATATTGCATAGGGCGTGCACGACGTGCCATACCGGCCAAATCCAGCCGGATCAAGTATGTTGGTATCAACTCCCTGCGTATAGATCCCCGACAGCCAATCGTGGCGATTGAAGATGTTGAAAAACTCCGCCGTGAAGTCGACGTGGACTCGTTCGTTGATCGGAAACGCCTTGATGACCGAAATATTTTCGTTCAGGAAGCCACACGTGTTGACGCCCTGCAGCTGAATGGTACTCGGCAACGTAAACGGTGCCGCGGGCGCAAATGCCCCGAGATTGAGGAATCGATCCTTTGTTGGATCCAGGGGATCGAGGTTCCCGCAATTGATGCCGGGAGTTCGTAACGGCTGGCCGGTCAGGTTGGCTGGGGTAGTAAGCGCAATGGGTATGCCTGTCTCGTAGGTGTGAATACCGGCAACGGACCAGCCCCCCACGATCTGCGCCAAGGGGCCGTTGGAAACATTCAAGAAGTGTTTGCCGCGGCCAAAAGGTAAATCATAAGTGTAGCTAATCGCCAAGCTCTGCGGTCGATCTAGCACCGAACGCACTTTCATTTGCGGAGCGTAAATGCCGGCTAGACCGTACTGGGAATCGAGCTCTTTGGAATACGTGTATCCAACCAGGAAGCTCAGTCCATAGCCAAAGTGTTTCTGAAGCTTCGCTTCGACAGAATGGTAAAAGGCATTCTGTGTATCCTGGTGGAACGTTACTCCACCGGGATACTGTGGATAGGGGAGCAGCGCGTCCTCAACAGTTCCGGTGAACCCGGCATAGGGCGGAGTGTAACCGGCAGCGATCGCTTGGGCTGAATTGATATCCGCATCGAGAAGGAATCCCAAAGAAAGGTACTTGGGGTTCAGTGAATTGATATTGACATTTTGTGCGATACGGTCGGTCAGTTTTCCGACGTAGGAAGCTTCTGCTAACATGCCCCCGGGCAACTCCCGCTGCAGCGTAAAGCCAAGATTCTGTGACATTGGCGGCCGCCGACTCAGAAAAGGATCTTCATAATATACCGAGCCTCCATTTTGAATCGTCGGATCCACATTCGGCAGAGTAGGCAGTGGCGTCGGCCAGCCACCGTCCCATTGGAATGCCGGGGTTACTCCGCCGTTGTGGCTAAAGTCGGACAAGGAAGCCGAGTAGCCATAGCTCGGCATTTGCGCGCCTTCAGCATTGTCTTGCGCCATTGGTGCATAGAGGATCCCGTAGTAGGCGCGAACCACCGTCTTCGGAGTCGGGGCGTAAGCGACGCCCAGGCGAGGTCCGAAAGCCTTGTAATACGTATCGACCATGTGGCGCAGCCCATTGCGTCCCGGTCCGTCTCCCCAGAACGTGACCGCCCCCGGTAAACCTCCGGCGCCGGGATTCGGAATGTTGGGATCGAAGGACGCCATTTCATTGTTGGTCTCCCACGGAGGAACCGAGAACTCCCATCGCAACCCATAGTTGACGGTCAATTTCGGGTTGACCCGCCACTGATCTTGGGCATAGAAGCTCCAATATCGCGTTGAGTGCTTAGTATAGACGGGGCTCGATAGACCGCCGTAATCCACCTCCCCGAGCAAATAACTGGCATAGCCCACGCCGGTAAGCGGAAACGCCGGCAGATCAGTCTCCCCAGGGCCAAAAGAGAAACTCCCGCCCCCGCCTGCTTGTTCATTTTCGATGGCATTCAAGTTCAGATATTCCGCGCCGAATTTCATTTGGTGACTGCCTTTGCTCCAGACCAAGTCGGCATACACAGGTACGTCGAGTGAGGGGTCGGACAAGTTGCGGAGCCCTACACCGAATCCAGTCATGGCCGCTATGCTGACGTTGGGAGTTTCGGGAGTGTAGTAGCCTTTCATGCCGGCTGTGGCGCCGAAAGTAGCGCTGGGTAAGCCGATGGCACCGATGGTTCGAGGCGCCCTCGAAGCTCCGGTGCGGAGACTAAAGAGAAGATTTGGGCTTAGAGTTCGGCTGTAGTTGAACTGGAAGTGATATTCGTGGGTGTCCACGAGGACGTTCTGCGAAATGGTCGGCGCGAACGCAACCGCGCCATAGATCTGATCTTTCCGCGGCAGTCCTTGATACCCAATATCTAATTTGTTCTTACCAAAACTCCCATCGACCTTTACAGCGACCTTGTCCATGGTGACGGGAGACGGCGAGTCGGCACCGATCCAATTATTCGCCACTCCCGGAGCGTTCGGTAGAGGATAGCCCCCCTGGAAAGTCTTGGAGAGTGAACTGAGGCGAGCTGGATCGATGACGTTCAACTGTCCGTTGTACATGAAGGGATCGCGCAGGAATCCACCCATCCCGTCCGGGCGGGTCGTACTCGGATCGTAGATCTCGCCCTGGTAGACGGGTCTTCCAATCTGGTCGGTGCCGATTTGTGGGCCAAGNNTGGTCCGTCCCGATTTGTGGGCCCAGCCATTCGGAAAAATTTCCAGCGAGCATGTCCGCGGTGGGAACGGTTGCGATCACGCCGGCGGGAGCAGTATGAAAGCGGTACCCGTCGTAGGAGCCGAAGAAGAACCACTTGTTTTTGATGACGGGGCCGCCTATCGCGACGCCAAATTCATTCTGCTGTTCCGGAGTTGCGTTAGCGGCAAACCAATTCTTGGCATCCAACACCGTATTTCGAAAGTATTCGAAGACGCTACCATGCAATTGGTTGGTTCCCGACTTCGTCACCAATTGAATCGTGCTCCCGAGATTTCCTCCGTATTCGGCGTCAAGGTTGGTCGCTTGACGGAACTCTGCGATGTCTTCCGGTATCGGACCTCCGTCCTCTCGTGGACCGGACGACAAGTCGAGACTGGAGAGCGTTCCATCGATGTCATAACTGGTAAAAAACTGGCCGAGTGTAGTCGCGGCGGTTCCGCCCACACCTTGCACAATCCCGCGCTCAGTCTGGACAATATCTTCGACGTCGTCCGGCAGGGTCACCCCTGGCATCGTCCGTAAAAACTGCAGAGAATTTCGCGCACCTCCCTGGTTGGCTAGGGGCAGGTCGGAAATCTCCTCAGTCACTCTGGTCGTGCCGGTCGTGGTTGATGTCGCGTCTACGACCGGCGCAGTCGCGGTCACGGTTACTGTTTCGGTTACTGTGCCTGGCACAAGTGTGAAATCCGCGGGTGCCGCTTCCGAGGCAATCACCCGGAGGTTGGTCTGCTGTTCTGTCCGAAAGCCCGGCTGAGTGACAATGACAACGTATTCCCCGATGGGAAGGCTGGGGAAAGCGTAAGCGCCTTCCTTGGTCTCCGTCTTGTATACAAGACCGGTTTGCACTTGGGTTGCGACCACCTGAGCACCGGAAACCATTCCGCCGGAGCTGTCGCGCACGAAGCCGGAAATGCCACCCACATTTTGCTGCGCGTGAACCGGGTTGATGGTGAATGCGAAAGCCAGCGTGGCAACCAAGAAAGCGAAACAGCCCCTCATTTTCAGGTTCAGTCCCTTCATGGCGATCCTCCAAGAGTGTCTCGAAACGCGTTGTATACCGCCGATCCCGGGTACACGCTGCAAGCCGATTCCGAGAATTGTGTATTGTATACTGCCGACAGAGCGCAATATGTAGCTCACTCCCCACCAACTTGTCAAGACAAAATATTGCGAACGACAAAATATGCGAAGGTTCACGATGTTTAGAAGCGAGCGCAAAGCCCAGCCGGGCCCCCGGGTGGCGCGTTGCGCAGACCAAGCATCAGCCGACCTTGCGGGGCGTCCCCATGACGGACGACGGCATCCGAAAACGCTGCTTGCCTTTCAAGCCCTGGCCCCATTGGCTTCATAAAGCAGCCGATCCCCGATCTGCAGCAATTTCACATCGAAGGANNAACAACTGGTCATAGGTCATGTAGAGGCGTTTGCTCCCAAATGCAAGCAGCGCCAAATCGACTCGGAATTCAGCCCCAATTTTCTTCAGTGTCTCGCCGTCGCGAGTGTCCCCGGAGACAAAGAGGGTGACGCCCTGTGAGGTCAAGAGGTAGGTGACGGCACCCGGAGCATCCGGGTCGTGCGAATCAAACACCCTGATTTGTACATCTTTGATGGTGGTCGCATCGCCCGGGTGAACGGTCAAGATTCGGTCCCGGCTTATACCGCCCTTGACCATCCGTTGGGTGGAGGTCTCGGGCGCGATGAACCTGGCAGGGGTATTGCTTTGAAAAGCTTCGAGCGTTGGCTCGTGGCAGTGGTCCGTGTGGTCATGGGTAGAAATCACGGCGTCGGCCTGGCGAATCTCCGGGGGATAAATCGGCACTGCCGTCGTGCGATAGACACCGGGAAACAAAGTTTCGGCCTCCGGCGGAGTGGGTCCGAGGTAAGGATCGATGTAAATCCTGGCTTGGGGCGATTGGTAAAAGAAACTGGGGCTGCCCAGAGACGATAAGGCGATTCCTTTCTCCACCTTGTAGGCTTCGACTTCATCCAGAAAATGCTTTGCCCAGTACCCTGTATCCCGCATGAGCCCTCCTAATAGGCCAATCCCGCTCTGGAGGCCAATCCCGCTGCTGCCTCCTGCTGACTACGGAACCGAAATCAGACTTGCATTCAGGCCCGGCAAAACCCGTGGCCCATCAGCCAGGCTCCCCCTTGGTCCAGCTAGCCGCGATCTCCTCTAAAGCCCTTCCTTTGGTTTCCGGGACCATCTTCCACGAAAAAATGAATGCCGCGCACGAAACACAGGCACAAACCCAGAACGCCAGGGCGATATTCCCAAAGCGTTTCTCCAGGTAGGCCACGGCCGGTGGAAAAGCTTGGCCAGAGATAAAGAAGGACAGCCACACCGCGAACGATGCGACCGCCATAGCGCGACCGCGCAGGCGGGTGGAAAAAATCTCCGACATGATCAGCCAGCTCACCGGGGCCAGACCCGAGGCATAGGAGCCCACACAGATGAGCACGACAGCGAGAACACGCCAGCCGGTTATCCCGAGGTAGAAGACTCCCCCCATGAGCACAAAGCCGACCATCATGCCGAATGTGCCCGCGAGCAAAAGGGGCCTTCGCCCCAGCCGGTCAACCGACCAGAACGCAATGAGCGTGCATACCAGGTTCCAACAGCTCATCAGCACGGTTTCGCGGAGAGCGTCCTGCGCGCGGACGAAACCTGCCTTTTGAAAGATGATGGGGGCGTAAAGAAAAATAATATTGTCGCCGCTCAGTTGTTGCAGTACCGCCAGGCCCACCGCGATGAGGAGAGCGATTCGGGTTCCTTTTCTCAGTAGCTCCGAAAAACTAGCCTTTTCGCGATCGGACGAGATGAAGTTAACAATTTCACGTTCCTCCGATTCGGCGTAGTCGTCACCCCCGATTTTGCCAAGGATTCGACGAGCCTCCTCAAACCGGTGCTTTTCGACTAGCCATCTGGGGCTTTCCGGAACAAATATCACTCCTATCAGTAAGCCCAACGAAGGGAATAATTGGGCGCCCAGCATCCACCNNACCATGGCCAACTGATAGACCGCCACGAGGCGGCCCCGGATCCGCGCTGGCGCAATCTCCGACAGGTAAATGGGCAACACCGCGGAAGCAATCCCGACCCCCATGCCGCCGATCACACGAAAGATATTGAACTCGAGCATGCTCGAGGGCAGCGCAGTCCCGAGAGCAGAGGCGGCGAATAAGATGCCGGTCAGGGTCAGCGCTCTCCTCCGGCCCATTGCATCTGCAATGGCGCCACCGATGAGCGGGCCCAGAATGCATCCCCCGGCCGCGCTGCTGACCGCGAAGCCAACCTCGGCAGGACTCAGGTTGAAACGTGCTTTGAGGAAGATGATTGCCCCGGAAATAATCACCAGGCAGTAGCCAATGAGGAATGAACCGAGCGAAACCACAACCGCAACGAAGTAAACGTAGGCTGTGCTGATCCGAGCCGTTTTCACCAACGGCCTTGCCGTTTCCGTTGCCATTGAACACCCCCCAGCGGCCAGCCGCCGACGCCGCTACTTCTGCTCCCATTTCGGCTGGATAATCGAGCTCAACCCACCGTCCACCACCAGGCAAGTTCCAGTCATATAGGAAGACATGGCAGAAGCCAGGAACAAAGCCGCTTGCGCGATATCCTCCGGCTGTCCATTGCGCTGCAGGGGACACATTTGCGCAATTTTTTCACGCGCGTCCGCAGAGATGCCGTCCCACAGCCCAGTGACCACCGCGCCCGGCAGAATCGTATTGACTCTGATGGTGGGTGCAAAATCGGCGGCGAGAGAACGCGTGAGCGCCAGCAGGCCTCCCTTGGCCGCTTGATAGGCAACGTGTCCGGAGTACCCACGAATGCCTTGCACTGAACCGGTGATGACAATGGTGCCGCCGCCGTTCGCGAGCATCCCTGGAACTACTTCTCGCGCCAGACGCCAGGTTGCCTTCAGGCAGATGTCGAGAGTGCGGTCCCAGTCAGCCTCGCTGATTTCGAGGGCAGAGCCCAGCGCGTACGAGGCGGCGTTGCTGTGCAGGATATCCACTCGCCCATACTGGTCGATCGATTTCCGGACCGCCGACTCGATCTCGGCCTTATGAGCGAGGTTGGCCTTGATGAAAATCGCTTCCCCGGACGCTTTGCGAATACTCTCGATGACTTCGCGGCCACTGCTTTCGTTGATATCTACGGCCGCGATCTTCGCGCCTTCATGGGCAAAGAGACGGGCCGTCGCGCGGCCAATGCCGGAAGCAGCACCGGTAATAAGCGCCACCTTCCCCGACAGCAACATGACTCTGAGTCCCCCCCCGATTGCATTGCCCTGCTACTGCCGGAAAAAGCCGTTCCGGAAACGAACTTAATAAGGAAGCAAACCTCCGGCACAATTCACCGCGTCTGCGGTTATGTAACTGGCATCGTCGGAGGCCAGGAATGCGACCACGTTGGCGACGTCCTCGGGAGACTGAATCCGGCCAACCGGTATACTCGCCACGACTCGGGCCTTCACCGAGCCGNNTCGACCACACCGGGGCAGATACAGTTGGCGAGGATGTGATACTCAGCCAGTTCCAATGCCAGTTGCTTCACAAAACCTACGACGGCATGCTTGCTGGCGGCATATACTCCCAGCGGCATGCCTTTCCCAGGCGCCGTCTTGCCTGCTCCGGAGGCATTCACAATGATGCGGCCACCTTTGCCTTGTTTAATCATGGCCAGGGCCACAGCCTTGCAGGTCAAGAAAGTGCCCTTGGCGTTCACATCCATCACCCGGTCCCAGGTCGGCTCATCGGTCTCGATCAGCCGGCCTACAGCGCCAATGCCTGCGTTGTGCACAAGAATGTTGATTTCGCCGAATTCTTCGGCCGATCGAGCTACCATCTGATCGATGTGGTTTTGCTTGAGGACATCGACCGGGATCGCGATCGACCTGCCGCCGCTTTTCTTGATCTCCTCGGTCGTCTCCTCCCCGCTGGCTCTGTCGATGTCGGTCACCACAACGATGGCGCCCTCCCGGGCCAAGCGAAGCGCAATGGCCTGACCGATTCCGCGACCCGCACCGGTAACAATTGCTACTTTTCCCCGAAGCTCCTCGTATCGCGGCATGGTTACTCCTTGGCTCCCAAAACAGGGCTCGTCTGCAGCTATTCTTCCGGCGCTTCTACCAGTTCGAGAATTAATCCGTCCGGGTCTTTCAAGAACACCACGCGAACCTCTTCGTGTTCCACGCCGAAGCTCACCGGAGCCGAGACAAACTGCGCCCCCTTTTCCTTGAGTCTGTTGTAGATCGCGAGAATGCCCTTGACCTTGAAGGCGAAGTGCGAATGATTCGCCATCCCCAGCCGCGCATGGGAAGCGGTTTCCTTGGGGGTAACGTACTCCTGCAGATCCAGCAGAACTTTAGAATTGTCCGGGGTTCTCAGCCTGACAACTTTCATCACCACGTCGGGTTTGCCGGTCATGGTCGAAATCGTCTCGCCTTCGAGGCGATGCCTTCCCACTTCCTCGAAGCCCAACAGGTCTACGTAGAAAGGCAAGGACTTTTCTACGTTGCTGACCGTAATCGCTATGTGATCCAAGCTCTTTACGATTCCCATGAGGCACCTTCCCGATTCGTTCTTCCCCGCGGCAGACCGGTAACGCGCCCGCAAGTCCGAACCAGCCGAACTTCACGACGTCAGGCAAGAAGGGTTTTCCAGTTTGTCCTTCAAGTCACTGATGAACCTGGCTGCCACAGCTCCATCGACGACCCGATGATCGACATTGAGGGTGACCAGCATCATGGGCCGTAGTGCGACTTTGCCATCGATTCCAACCGGCGTCTCCTTCATCGCACCCACGGCGAGGATTCCCACTTCCGGTGGATTTACGATCGCAGAGAATTGCTCGACTCCGAACATTCCGAGGTTGGACACAGTAAAAGTGGCGCCCTTGCTCTCTTCTAATCGGAGACGGCGATTACGTGCTCTGCTAACCAGATCAGCGCTCTCCAACTGAAGCGCCGCTGCAGTCTTGGTTTCAACATGGCGGATGACCGGAACGATCAGCCCGTCCTCGAGCGCAACCGCCAGTCCCAAGTGAGCTACCCGATACTCGTAGATTTTTCCCTCAATGAGGTGAGAATTAATCCTGGGGTGCTGCACTAAGCACAGTGCAACCGCCTTGAGCAGGACAGCCGTTACGGTCAGACTTGGTCCCGTCCCTGCCCCGCCAGCCGGGCAGGAGGCTCGGATCAGCTCTTGTACGCGGCTCATATCGATCGAAGTTGTCAACGCGATCGTGGGTGCCTGCTGGTGACTGCGCTGCATGCGATCCGCGATTGTGCGCCGCATGCCTTCGAGCGGAACCACGACGTACTCCGGTTTAGGCTCGGAGACTGGAAGCGGCGCCGGTAGCAATGCCTCCACGTCAGCCACCGACACCGTGCCATCCGGGCCGGATCCTCGGACGTGGTGAAGATCGATGCCATGCTCGACCGCCAGACGGCGGGCCTTCGGTGACGCTACAATCCCCCGAGGCGCCGGCCGGTTGCCGGCTTCCGTTTCTGTTTGCCGCTTCGGGGAATTGGTTGGCCCGCCGCCATCGTTTCTTGCCACGGGGGGATGACTGATGGGGGTGGTTGGGGGAGGGACTGCTCGACTTTCGGATTCGGTCAAAACCAAGGCAATAACGCGCCCCACTGGTACTTCGTCACCCGGTTGGGCGCTAATCGCGGAGAGTATTCCGGACGATGGAGCTTCAATTTCAACCACTGTCTTGTCGGTTTCAATCTCCATGAGCGGTTCGCCCTTTTGGACGTGTTCCCCCTCTGCCTTCAGCCAGCGAACCATTTTGCCGAACTCCTGAGACATTTCCAGTGCCGGCATAACGATTTCCCGCGCCATGATTCTCAGCCCTGCCGCCCCAGCAGTTCCCGGGCGACTTCCATTATGTTCGTCGAGGTCGGTATGGTCTGGTCTTCGAGAACTGGGGCAAAAGGCAACGGTACGTCCATGGCTCCGATTCTCCGGACGGGAGCTTCCAGATAATGAAATGCCTTCTCCGCGATCATGGCAGCTATTTCCGCAGTCACCCCAAAGCGCTGGTATCCCTCATCGATCACAATGCAACGGGAAGTCTTCTTCACCGACTCGACGAGAGTAGTTTCATCGAGGGGCGTCAACGTCCGGGGATCTATCACCTCAGCCTCAATTCCCTGCCCTGCCAGTTCAGTCGCAGCGTCGAGTGCGACGTAGATCATGCTCGAGGTCGCAATCAAAGTGATGTCATTTCCCGCCCGCTTGATATCCGCCACCCCAAAGGGAATGCTGTAAAGGTCCGCCGGATCGGGAACGGCGCCTTTTTTCTGATACATCATCTTGTCTTCAAAAACAATCACAGGATTGTTGTCCCGAATTGCGGTTTTAAGCAGGCCTTTCGCATCGTACGGGGTGGAGGGAACCACCACCTTCAAACCAGGAATGTGCGCGAGCCACGCGCTGAGCGTTTGCGAGTGTTGCGCAGCCGCCCGCTTTCCAGCGCCCATCGTGGTTCGAATCACCAGTGGAACCCGGAGTTCCCCTCCTGACATGTAGTGAATCTTGGCCGCTTGGTTCACAATTTGATCCATGGCCAAGCCCAGAAAATCTCCGAACATCACTTCTACGATTGGCCGCAATCCGGTAACCGCGGCTCCGACGCCCAATCCCACCAGAGAAGGTTCAGAGATCGGGGTATCCCAGACTCGCTCCGGCCCGAACCTGGCGAGAAGGCCCTGCGTCAGTTTGTAAACCCCTCCAAAGGCGGCCACGTCCTCCCCCATCACGATGACCGAATGATCCCGGTCCATCTCCTCGTGCATGGCCTCGTTGATAGCCTGAGCGAAGGTAATTTCCCGGCTTTCAGTCGGCATAGACATGCATTCTCACCTCGCTAGGATCCGGATCATGCCCGTTCTTGGCGAACTCGATGGCCGCCGCTATTTTCTGTTGGACTTGTGCATAAACCGAGTCCAACTCAGCCTGGGTCGCATAGTCGTCTTCCTTCAGCAAGTTGGCCATGCGCTCGATCGGGTCGCGCTGCGTTCGCCATGTGCGTTCTTCCTCGCGAGAGCGGTAGGGCCGGTCGCGGTCGCTCATACCGTGGCCATGGTAGCGATAGGTATCGAAGATCAGGAAACTCGGTCCCTCCCCCGCCCTTGCCCGCCGCACGGCCTTGTGCGTCGCCTCGGAGACGGCCAGTACATCCATGCCATCAATCAGGGCGGAAGGTACGCCGAAGGCCTCGCCGCGTAATTCAATCCTCCCGGCCGTCACCTGTGTCATGGGAACGTACTCGCCGTATTGGTTGTTCTCGCAGACGTAGATGACCGGCAGGCGCCACAGAGCAGCCATATTGATCGACTCGAACAGGACGCCTTGATTCAGGGCTCCGTCACCGAAGAAACAAACCGCCACTTGTTCGCTTTTGCGGATTCTGGCGCTCAAGCCGGCGCCGGTAGCGATCGGAATGCTGCCGCCCACAATCGCGTTAGCCCCCAGGTTGCCCATCGCGGGATTTGCGATGTGCATGGAACCACCCTTGCCACGGCAGTAGCCCTCCACTTTGCCGTACAATTCCGCGAACATGCGTCCCGGGTCAGCCCCTTTTGCCAGGCAATGACCGTGCCCACGATGTGTGCTGGTAATGTAATCATCCGAGCGCAGGGCGGAGCAGACGCNNAACATACGCCCACGGGAACGGCTTCCTGCCCAATCGAAAGATGCAGAATGCCGGGAATCACAGCCCTCGTGTACAGATCTTGGGCTTGCTCTTCGAATTCGCGAATCGTCAGCATTTGTCGATAGAGATCGATCAACTTGTCTTTCTCGAGAAGGGGACCGCAGCTCTTCGTTTCTGTGGGCATATAGGGAGTTGTGATCGGCAAAATCAAAATTACCGTTGTCGACAGTATACTATTACCAAAACGGAGTCAATTGGGTTCTCCGAACGATTTCACCCCGGGCAAGACCTATCGGCGGAGGCGGGCTCGAGACCTAGGGCGGGGGAGGATGCCGTAGCCGCTCAGCATGTGGCCTTGACTCAATTGACAGGGTAGATAGAATCGTTCAGTCTCAGGCAATACTTCTATGCGAACAACACAGCTCTTTAATCCCGGCGAAGTTCCCGATTTGCCGCCTCTTAACCAGCATCTGGTGCAACTGTTGACCGACAAAATACTGTATGGAAAGATCAAGCCGGGCGACAAACTCAACGAATATCAACTGGCTCGGCAGCTGAATGTCAGCCGTACACCGATTCGCGAGGCTCTGCAGATTCTGCAAGCACAAGGATTGGCGGTTAGTCGTCCGAGACGCGGAATTTTCGTGGTGGACCTCAGTCAAGAAGACGTACAAAAAATCAATAGTCTGCGCATCATTCTTGAAGCGGAAGCGCTCCGGCTCTGCAAATTGAACCTCACCGATCGCGGAGAGAAACAGCTCACCCGCCTGGTCGATAAGATTGAGAGCATGAAACCTCTACCCGCAATGGAAGCCCTGCAGCTGGATCTGCAGTTTCACGACCTGGTGTGGAGTATGACCGGCAACGACTTCTTGAAAAAGACCCTGACCGACCTGATTAGGCCGCTGTTTGCTGAATACGCCATGTCACTTCCGAGCAAGCAAAAAAAACGCAAGATAGTTGACTCTCCCCGGCCCTTGTTGGAATTTGTCCAAGGTAAGTCTAAGCAAACCGCCGAACAAGTCATTCTGGGACATTTGTCGGGACACTATGACCAGCCCGAAAAGTTTTCCAGTTTAGCTTCCCGCTGATTGCCAGATATCTCGTGGTAAGGAGATGGATAGGGTGGCGCGACGGCGCCACAAGATCGATATCCAGCCTGGTAACAACCAACACTTCACGGCCCATTTGAATCCTGACGCGTTTCTCCCTGGGGACGGCAACTCGCCGGTTTCGGCCGCTTTTTCAGTTTTGTGTTTTGTCGACAATATGCTATTGTGACTTTCTTGCGCTACGAAACGGGGCGCAAGATCGAACTTTCCGTCGCAGAGCGCTGGTTTCCGGCGGGGCCATCGTTGGGACAGAACTCGCTCATTTGATTCACGAATCGCACGAAAGGGTACGATGAAAACCGTTAGGTTTGTCTCCACCGGGCCAGTCCCGCCGCTGGTTCGAGAAATTCTCCATCCCTTTGGCCCGGTCGAAATCGCCACCACCACCGACGAAGACTCTTTGATACAGTGGATGACCGGGACCATCGGGCTGATTGTGCGAGGAGTCACCAAGGTTCCCGCGCGGGTCATTGAGGCGGGCACCCAGTTACGCGTTATCGGTCGCAGTGGAATCGGATGTGACAATGTCGATGTGAGAGCGGCAACCGCACGCGGAGTCCCGGTCGTCTACACTCCGGGCGCGGGATCCCGAGCAGTGGCGGAAGGCGCAATGGCACTACTGCTCGCGCTGGCCAAGCGCTTGCCCCAGCTCGACGCCTCGACAAAGCGGGGCGAATGGCAGAGCGGCTTACCCGCCCGCATCGACGATTTAGCGGGCGCAACCATAGGTATTGTGGGACTAGGTCGTATCGGAAAAGAGCTGGCGAAGATGGCCCACGCCTTCGAGATGGAGGTGATTGCTTACGACCCTTACATCTCGAAGAACGAGGCAGCACTGGCCGGGGCAGGATTGGTAGAGCTCGATTCCCTGTTTGCGCGGTCGGATTTTATTTGTCTGCACGCTCCTTTGACGGACGCCACCAAGGGCATGGTGAATCACCGGCGACTGAGGCTGGTCAAGCCGACCGCGATCATCGTCAACTTGGCCCGCGGAGGTCTGTTTGAGAGCCTGGACGTCGTGCACGAGGCTTTGCAGGCAGACAGACTCTCCGGCGTCGGTATGGACACCTTCCCCAGCGAGCCGCCTGATATTTCTCATCCAATTTTTTCCCATCCGCGCGTGCTTTGCACTCCTCATGTGATGGGCCTTTCCGTGGGGGCAACCAATAAGATTTTCACCATGATGAGCGAGGGTATGGCCATGGTCCTGAGAGGACTGGTTCCTGATAACGTCATAAATCCCGAGGCATTCCCGACCCGGCCGCAGGGTACGAAGCAATGAAAAACCTCCGCGAACGCGTACTCCGCGGCGAAGGGACAGTCGGTTGTTTCTTGAACCTTGGATCTTCGCTCACGGCTGAAATCGTTGGACGATCTGGATTTGATTGGGTGGTGATTGATCTTGAGCACGGCGCAGGCTCGGAGGGCGACGTGTTGCACCAACTGCAGGCTCTTGAGCATACCGACGCCGCGGCAATTGTTAGAGTCGAATCTCACGAGAGGCAACGATTCCATCGTGTGCTGGATGTGGGGGCCCACGGTATCATGGTCCCTCGCGTCAACAATGCCGAGGACGCACGAAGTGCCGTCGCGGCAATGCGCTATCAGCCCGGGGGAGAACGCGGGGTAGCACGGATGAACCGTGCGTGTGGATTTGGCACCACTTTTGACAGCTACGTTGCCGCCGCGGATAGTTCTCTGCTTACGGTTTTGCAGATTGAAACCAAGCTAAGCTTGGATAACATTGACTCGATTGCAGCAATTGACGGTGTTGACGTGCTCTTTATCGGCCCGGTCGACCTCTCCCGTGATCTTGGCATTTTCGGCCAGTTTGATCATTCATTATTCCTGGATGCGGTCCGTATAACCGCCCAGGCGGCACAGCGGGCGGGCAAGCAAGCGGGCATCATCATCGATGGCCCGGCCAACCTCAGCAAGTACCGGGACCTCGGATACCGTTTTGTCGCTTGCAGTTCCGACGGTAGCCTACTGAATAGTGCGGCGCGAAACTTGGCCGATTCTCTGAAATCTCGCAAGTCACAGATCGCCGAGCCCCATGGTCGGCTAGGGTAGATATTCCCGAGAACACGACAGCCTTTTGCCAAGTAGCGTTGCTTCCCTGCGGTACACTGGCAGTCCCCGAACTGGCTGCGGTTAAGATCAAGCTTAGCCGACCAATGGAACTCAACATAGAAGATCTTGACGCCCTGCTCGAGTACCTGAAGTGCCAGGGGCACATACGGTCAGGCGACACCGTCTGGGTGAAGACGCTGCTCGGAGGGGTATCGAACCGCACGGTGAAAGTCACTTGGGAGGATGGGCACGGCTTGGTGCTGAAGCAGGCGCTGGCCAAATTGCGAGTCAAGGAGGATTGGTTCAGCAGCCCAGAGAGGATCAGGGTAGAAGCAAAAGGCCTGCGCTGGCTGAATCGCCTTGCTCCGCCCGGAACGACCCCCGCCTTCCGCTTTGAAGATGCGGCAAATCATCTGATGGCGATGGAGGCCATACCCGATGATTGCGAAAACTGGAAATCGCTGCTGCTCTCGGGCCAGATTGTGGCAAACCACTTCGAGCAATTTGGCTTTCTTCTGGGCACAATCCACCGCCGATCCGCAGAGTCCGCTCCGGAGGTTTGCCGCGTGTTTGCCGACTCCACTTACTTCGAAAACCTTCGCTTGGAGCCGTACTACCTTTACACGGCGCGAGAAACTCCCGCAGTCGCTGGTTTTCTAAACGAGTTGGCGCAAACCACGCTGCGGCACAAACTTAGCCTGGTTCACGGCGACTTCAGTCCCAAGAATTCGCTGATTTATCACGGAAAGTTAATTCTTTTGGATTACGAGGTAGTTCACTTCGGAGACCCGGCTTTCGACGCTGGGTTTGCTCTGACCCACTTTCTCAGCAAGGCGCATCACCTGCGTAAGGAACGAGCTGCTCTGGCCGACGCCGCGGCGCTGTTCTGGCAGGTTTATTTCAAGGAGGTTCTGCCGTTCGGTTGGGATGAGCTTGAGCCTCGGACAGTGCGTCATACACTGGCCTGCCTTCTGGCTCGCGTGGCAGGAAAATCACCGCTCGAGTATCTGACCCCGATTGAGAGGGCTCGGCAACGGGAAGCGGTTGTCCTCCTAATGACCAAACCGCCGACTCAGGTGGGCGACTTAATCGCTGAATTCATTGGAGAAATCGAGGCCCATGCCGAAAATTGAGAGGCTTTTCGGTCGCGAGATTCTTGACAGTCGTGGCAAGCCAACTGTGCTGGCCACCTGCGTTCTCGAAGGTGGAGTCTGTGCTTCGGCTTCGGTTCCTTCGGGAGCCTCGACCGGAACGTCGGAAGCCTTTGAGCTGAGAGATGGCGATCCCAAGCGATATCACGGCATGGGCTGTCGCCGTGCGGCTTCGAATATCGGCAACGAGCTCCAGCTGGAGTTGGCGGGCCGCGACTTNNGAGCCAGTCCGAACTGGACCGCGCCATGATCGCACTCGACGGAACGCCGAGGAAGTCCCGGCTGGGCGCCAACGCGATCTTAGCCGTGTCGGTGGCTTTCGCGCGGGCCCATGCGCGCCATCGCGGCATTCCCTTGTACTCGCACTTTGCCGAGATGTTGGCTTCTCCGATCGATGCGCTTCCTCGCGTGACGATCAATCTTTTTAGCGGCGGCAAGCATGCTGGAGGCCAAGTCTCGATCCAGGATGTCCTGATCATCCCCATTTCGGCGAAAACTGTGGACGAGGCGCTAGTCGCGGCCTTCGATGTGTATCGGACCGCAGCCGAGCTCGTACTTCAGAAATATGGGATGCGCCTCCTCACCGCCGACGAAGGCGGCCTGGCGCCGCCCTTTAAGAGCGTGGAGGAAATGTTTGCCCTGGCGGTCGAAGCGACCGAGAAAGCGGGTCTTGCGCCGGGCAAGGACATTTGCCTCGGGGTTGATGTGGCTGCCACGCATTTTTATCGCAATCAGCGCTACGAAATTGATTCCGCTGCCCTGGACAGCACTGGAATGATCAAGACCATCACCAACTGGGTTGACCGCTTTCCGATCATTAGCGTAGAGGATGGTCTTGCCGAGGATGACTGGGAGCACTGGCCGAGCCTACGCAAGGCAATCTCAGGCCATGCGCTGACCCTGGGGGACGACCTTTTATGCACAAACCCCATCCGCATACGCCGCGCCCTCGAAAGCAGTGCATGTGATGCCCTGCTGCTAAAAGTCAATCAGATCGGGACCCTGACCGAAGCGCTCGAAGCCTGCCAGCAGGCACGCGCAGCCGGGTGGTCGGTCACCCTCAGCGTTCGTAGCGGGGAAACGGAGGACAACTGGGCAGCCGATTTGGCGGTCGGCTGGAGCGCAGATCAATTCAAGGGCGGATCGATTCGCGGATCCGAGCGCTTGGCAAAGTATAACCGTCTGCTGGACATCGCGGAGACAACGGGCCGGCCCTTGGCGGCCTGGCCGTCCCCCGGCAAGCCAGACCATTTCTACCGCGTGAAGTGACGCCTTGGGCCCCGCCAATAGCAGGTGCCAGGCTGGCGCGTGATCCACTGAGGGACCCTGCCCCAGTTGCGGATCCATCGAGAACACGTCTTCCGCGCTAATTGACCGTCGTACCAGGCTTTGGGTGCGAGTTCGAGGAGGACTTTGCCCCGCCTGGAATCCCCTCGAGCGTGGCTGTGCTCACAATCAATGGGTCATCCCTCAACTTGATATACAAAAGTTCACCGGCTGGACGGGGCACGCTGAGCGTGGAATCCATAAAACCTACGGGGACGTAAACGCTGTTGGTGAACTTCGGGTCGGAGGCCACGGAGTCGATGAGAAACAGATTCGACCCGCTGAGGGTGCATTGCGCGTCTGAACTCTTGGGGCAATTAATCTCTGTGAGAAAAGGGACACGAACCAGAATCGCCAGCGGTTGCCAGTCGCCTTTCCTTCCGTCGGACTGGACGGGGCGAAACCGAAGCGCGCCGAAGCACGAGCGACCGAAGCTCTTGAGCGGGTCCAGTTGCACCAGCACGTTTCGGGGATCCTCCAGGGTCAAGCCGTCCTCCAGACTAAGCAGAACGTCGAACGACCCGTCTTCGGTTCCTATTTCAATTTTTTCGGTATGCTCGAATACTTCCGGGGTCTCGCTTTTCACCACGAAAGAGAGCTTCCCATCTTGCGGAACTTCCTCGGAGCTACCCAGGCGGATGGCTATCGCGGTCGGACCCGGATCGATGTTTTTCGTAACCAGGTTTACTTTCGGACGCGGCGGGTCAACCGTGGCGGCCAAATCCACGGAACGCCCATCCTTCCAAAAGATCTGCGCAGTCAATTTGTCGCCGGGGTGAAACGCATTCAGTGCCTCCTCGGGGCCTGCAAGGTGCAATTCATCCTTGCCGTTCGCACTGGAGAGATCCGCCGGAGTGAAACGAAGGCCCTTTAACTCCGCCCCGGCAATCTCATCCAAACGTGTACCCTTCAATACAGCCTGCCGGTCGCCCGAATTGATTGCGAAGTTATCCAAACGGCCTGCCTCAGAGTATGTGCGCAGGTGAATCTCGTCTGGTTCTGCTACTCCATACTGCTTCACCGAAATGGTGACTGCACCCGCGGTCTGGCTCTCGAGCGGAACCTGTACTTCGACAACCCCCGGCTTCGACATTTTCCACTTAGTTTGGCTCTCTGCACCTTGCTGGTCCTTCAGTGTCACATCGGCCACGCAGGACGCATCGTCTGACTGCAGATGGAGCACATCGTTGCGCCCGACAATCAGGGTACTCTGCTCAGCGGCTGGCACGGTCCATTTTCTCGCATGCGCGCTGCTGAGGTGGAAGCTTGGTCCATCAAAAGGCTGGAAACCCCAATACCCATGCAGTATTCCGGTACTTTGCGAATCCAGAGCAGTGGCGGCATGGAGCTGGCGCGTGTCAACCACGAAGCCCCCACGCGCCGGATCCGCGATCGCAGGCAAGTCGATTCCCGCACTCAACTGATTCTTCACCTGGAGCCGGAAATCGTGCGCCATCTCGGCCGAGAAAACCAGCGGCGCTCCTTCGACTGGAAGCACGAGCGAGGGATGCTGCAGGCAATACACTTCCTTCGGGCTTACCGGTCGCAGAGCGGGCAAGGGTGCCGCCGCGACAATGGGTAGACCGATCACCAGCACCGACATTGGCTTGCGAAAAGATGGGGGGTTGTTGAGCTTCAGATTCAATTCCTCGCGCTTAGGAAGAGCCAGAGCCGGAATGTACTGGTATTCGGCCGTATGCAGAGTCCCCAACAGGTGCGCCACATCGACGACAGCTCCAACGTACGCGCTGTAGACGCCACTCCCGGCCGGGCGAGTGACGCTGAGCTGCCCAATCAAGTCTGCGCTTGCGCCTGAGGTGAGAGCGGTCATCATTGAGGCGTTCCCACTGTCGTCCAGCACCAATTGGTCGGCGTTTTGCGTCAGGCAGGGCGCTTGCTGCTCACTGGGTTTGTCGAAACATTGCTGATCGACTTTGATATTCAAGCTTCGCGCCAGCAGGATCGAGCGTTCCTGGAGTTCCTGGGGATCAACCTCGGAGGCCTCGCGAACCGCGGTCAAATATGCGTCTAACCGTGAGCGATCCAGGCTGGCCTGGTCCAGATCCTGCGCCGCCCTCACAAAAGCTCCGGGTCTTCCCCGCACAGCAGAACGCAAGGTACCGAAATCTCCCCACGTTTCCGGAGCTAAGAACAACAGAACCTGCTGCGCACCCGGAGGAACAGTCAGAACTATTCCTTCTTCGCGCACTTGCTTGCTCCAGGTTTCCACCTTCACGAACCAACTCTCCGGAGGTGGGTTTGTGGCTCCTCTCAGGAATACCGCGATCAGAAGGTAGTGCACCGACTGCTCGGCGGGCAGCGCGGGATGAACCCAAATCCGGTCGCCGGCTTCGAGAGTAGGAACTTCGGAAATCGGCAGCGTTTTATTACCGCGGGTTACCTTCACTTCGAACGGCGGACCGAACAAATCAAAAGGGGCAGTCGCCGCCTGGGAGAGGCCGGCAAGAATGAAGAGCAAGACGAATGACTTTCGAAGATGCCACCGGAGCGCCATGGAGTGGGGGTTCAGACCTTTTTCAATGCCGCGATCACCGTCACACAGCACACATGACCGCTCTCTCAAGCGAAAACTATCGTCAGAATACACTCACTTGCGGGTTAGGTCGAGATCTGAAAAGTGTCATTTGAGGACTGGTCTTTGGTTGGTCGGTCTTGAATTCCCAAGTTGACATGATTCCAACCGGTGGCGATTGCCAACGATGCAGAAAAAAGTCGCTGCACTCACTCAGAAACAGTTCGAGGGGCAAAAGCATCGAAATTCCTGAGGATTTTCTAATTGTATTTCCCATCGCTCGTCCCAAGCTGTGGAAAATAAGCCGAATCCAGCATAAAGGCCGGAGCGGGTGCCGGCTTTCTTTGGAAGGGCTGCGCTCTGTGAACGGCACGACCAATAAGCCAGTGCATCACACGGCCATCCGGGCCTGTGGCATGTCAATGTCCAGCCGTGCGCAGGTGGGGAGGCTAATCACTGGACCGCTCTATGTGGGATGAGCCCTAAGTGCGCGTGCACCTGCTGCGATTCTGTTATGGTCGCCGCAAGGTGAGGGCGTTCGTGCCAAGAGTCATCAGGCAGAGGTGATCGTGGGGTGGGTGGGGCGACCTTTCCATTCTCGAGCGCACAAACCGGACGACGAAGCAATTCCCCTAATCTCATCTGTGGATGTGTCAGGTCGTCGAATCCTTCGTATTCTTCTGCTGGTATTTGGTCTACTCGTGGCGGCACGGGCGCGCTAGGTGCCAGGGAGGCTACCTCCGTCCAATCGTGACGCAGCGACAAAAGAAATGCGTTGTATGCGATTGTACGCAATGTTATATGGAATGCTGCGGCGGTGCTCCGAAGGATGCCGCCTTACTTTCGCAAAAGCACGGCCGACGCACTCGGGGCCACGGCTCCGATCTTCTTAGCCACCACGCTGGCGGTTTCATAGTCGAGAACCTGGGATGTCAATTTCCGGGCGCCCAGAAAACGTACATCAGCGACCGCTTCCATATTAGCAAGCACCCACATTTGTCGCGGGTTGTCGAAGTTAAAGTCGAATCGGAGATGTATCTTTTTTATCCACACTGAGGGCGACTTTACATCGCCCTCAATGCGCCGAATCAGGAAGGATTGCTTATCGACCCATGCCTGTCCTGCTATCAGTTCGGGCTGTTTCCGCTTCGGATCAAGGCGCAGAAGATAATATGACTGACCGTCGAGAACGGCTTCCCCGAGGTACCCGAACAAATAGTTTTCTCGCGTCACGGCAGCGGACCCTGATTTCTGACTCGAAACAGCCATGCCCACTTCATGTTCTAAAACACGTTTCACTAATTGCGCGCCCAGGCTGCTGCCGGAGTGTTTCTCGATAGTGTAGCTGCCGGGCGCACGAAAATCGATCTCTGCGATCACTTCAGAATCGACCGTAGCACTATTCGCACGACTCAGCCGATAATCGCGTTTTACATGATTGGGAATCTTTACCTGAGCCTGGGCTCGCTCCATCTTCTCAACAATAAAGGGGAGTTGGGCGGGGGAAGTTGGGATCTGCCTGCTTTGAGCAAATATAATTGGGGGTAGCACAGTCAGCAGCAGCAGCAGTAGCTTGAGTGTTAACGTTATCCGCATCGGAGCGCACTCTCTAACTGCCTCCAGTGTAGATGGTAGAACCGGTGGAGACGGATGTCTGAGCACATTTGACCACGATGTAGGTCAGGCCGTGCAACCGCTGAAACGAAAGAAACAGCGATGCGGATGGAAGAATCGCGGTCAGAGATCAGTCGCCGCCCGAGAATTTCGCCTTCCTTGGCGCACGTTTAGAAATAGGGGTTTCTTGCGCTGGGTAATCCAACAGAGGACGGAGGTAGTCAGGTCCCTCCTTGGCATATTCGTGAATTCCTGCTTTCAGAAACAATTCACTAATCTGGGCCAGACTTCGCCCTTCATTACGGAGTTCCGCTTGCGGACTTGGCTATTGCCGACTTGGCGGGAAGGGTGGGGTCCCATCCACATATTTCAAGGCGTGGTCAATTTATTGCGCGCCTTGCTACCGATGAAGGTTTCGTCTACTTCGACTTCGCCACCACTGCCACCAAGTTTGCTTCCGTAGAATTCATCCCGCAGAGCAAGACGCAGCCGCTGCACCATGAACCATGCCGACTTCTGGGTGATTCCGAGAGTCCGCGCGACTTCGCAACTGCTCACGCCGTTCTTGCAATTGACCAGCATCCAAAAAGCAGTCATCCACTTGTCGAGGCCAAGGGGCGAGTCTTCAAAGATCGTTCCCAGTTTGAGCGTGAATTGTTTTTGGCAGGTCTAGCATCAGACGCATCGCAAGCCGCGCCTGGCGATTCATGAGAATGGCAATCGCTGCGAGTCCAAACGCGACCGTCGTAAGGATCGCCCAAAACATCTGGTTGGGCGGAATCCACTTTGGAACCAGGTCAGCTGTTTCGCGAAGTAAGAGCATCTGACCCAGCGTAAAGGAAATCGCACAAACGCCGAGTCCCAGGCGTGCCACTCGGCCGAACACTACCGCCTTTGCTGCATTTGCCTCAGTCGCAGCGTACAGCGCAATCGCGCCGCAGAACAAGGAAAAGAACAGGAAGAAGCTCCCACCGTATCGCTCATAGATGTTCGATGCGGCAATGATGTCAGGGATACAAGCCAACGAGAAACACAAATAGACAACGCAAAGTACGACCGAAGCCAAGCGCGCGGTGCGCGGGTGCTGCATGCCAATCCCACCCGCAATTTGCGCGGTCATGAGACACCCGCCAATTATGGTGCCGAAAGGCAGGGTCCAGATATGCTGCAAGTTTTGCCACGTATCAGCGTCGTGCCACATTAGTGCGATGACGCCGAACAACACCGCCGCCGCGCCAAACACGATCCGTCCGTACGACGCCGTTTTCATACACAAAAGGTAACAGACGTCTCGGAAAGCGGGGGGACGAACCAGACGATTTCAATGAGCCGTTCCGCTGCCTGCCACGATAGATTTTCACCTCGTGTTTATCCAGCACTCTCAGGCGGTCGCGACCATCAATCAGAGCGGCTGATGAGCAGACAGGTGCTAAACCCTCTTGATTGACTTGCCTGGATAGATACCCCTAAGATACGCGGAGAATGGAGGACCCACGGACACCACCCAATAGCCAGACGACGACATCGCGATACCGCATTGTCGAGAAGCTTGG
>PKYX01000097.1 GCA_003132825.1 Acidobacteriaceae bacterium | reverse complement strand
CAGAGCCACCACATAGAAAATCAGATACATCAGCTGAATGGTGCCGAACAGCCCGCGCGTCAAGCCGCGGCGCGGGACTGGGACTTCCAGTTCGGGATGGATGGTTTCGATGATTTCCGGTTCGGCCCGCGGCAGGCTGGCGGACCGCGCCATGGGCCGGTTCTCGGCGCGCTCGACCGGCGCCAGAAACCGGTAGCCACGCCGCGCCAAAGTCTCCACATAGCGCGGGCTGGAGGCGGAATCGCCTAATGCCTCCCGCACCTTGTTGATGGCGGTGTTCAGGCTGTGATCGAAGTCGACAAAGGTATCGGCAGGCCACAGCTTCTGACGAACTTGTTCCCGGGTAATCACCTCGCCCGGGCGCTCGAGCAGCAGCGCCAGTATCTGGAAGGGCTGTTCCTGCAGTCGAATCCGCCGGCCGGTCTTGCGTAACTCGCCTGCCGCGAGATCAACCTCGAACACTCCAAAGCGGACAATCCGCCCGGCAGGACTAGCGTGCGGCATGGGCATATACAAGGACGAGGCGTAGTTTAGCATTCCGCGCCGGCTACAAACGCGTGAGGTCTGCATTTGCCGGCTGGACACGGATTTCCTGCCTCACGGCCGGGGCGCGGCCCGCTCCAAAACCGACAGTTCCCATCAGACTGAAGGCCTTCTTCAGGGCGGCGCTAGCGCTAGCCGAAGCCTGATCGACGGGCAGGGCGCGCAGGGCGGCGTTGAAAGGCTCGGCCTGAATGGGGCCGTCATAGCCGATCTGAACCAGCGCATCAAGAAACTGTCTGACGGGTATCACTCCGGTGGCGGCCGGGAGTTCGCGGTGGTCATCACGGTACTCATCGAGCGAGAGACCGCTCGGCGCGTCATTGAGGTCGACGGTCAGCACGTCGGAGCCGCGCAGTGTGAGCAGATCTTGGTCTGTCTCTTCCGCGTTAAACCAATGCCAGCTATCGAGCTGAATGCCAAGGTTGCCGGTCCCGACGGCAACCAGCAGCTCCTTCATTTCGCTCATGCAGTGGAGGAAGGGCTGCCGCTGGCTGCGCCACAGGGTGCGCGGCGCAACGTATTCCAAACCGAGTTTCTGACCATGATCGGCGAGAATCTGCGCGCACTGGCGCAGCCGGCTGGCGTGTTGGCGGGAGTTTTGCGTATAGGTGAGCTGGTTACTGCACGGCAGAATCCAAGTGCTAACCCGCGAGATGCCGGCTTTCTCGAGGACAGAGGCCGTCAGAGGGAGTTTTCGCAGCCCGTCGCTAAACGCCTCCTCGTCCTTGCGGAACTCGACCGGCAGGCCGGCCGCGCCGAATCTGAGATTCTTGGCCCGCAGGTCATCCAGGAGCCGACTGAGCCCAGCGTCGCCGAGGGTTGCAAAATAGGCTGGATCAGGGTCCAGACCTTCGAAACCGTGCTTGACCGTGAGCTCTAAGGCTTCTTGAAAGCTGCCGTGAAACCCGAGCCGGGCAAGGCTCAGAATCATATAGAACTGGCGCTGGGGCGCTTCGGTCGCCGAGCGGGGGGCGGCGAACAGGCCCGAGGTGGGTAAAGCCGCGGCGCTGGCCGCGGCTCCGGCCGAGAGGAACCGGCGCCGGGTAAGTTCATTGCTCATGCTGGCTCCAGGCAGCGCAGTGTAGCACGGGGGGCCCAGAGGCCGCACCCGCCAGCCGCCCTACCTGAGGCACTCCGGCCCGATTGCGAATATCTATCGAGCGTCATTAAGATTGCAGATGGGAAGCGACCACCGCATGAGACTTTTGCATCAACAATCGGCCCGGCAATCCACCAGAGTCACCTCTTCCCTAGTCCTCGTCTTGGTTGGCGTCCTGGCATCGGTCGCTGTTCCGGATGCGCGGGCCGGGACCAAGAAAGATGGCGCAGGGGCGTTTTCGACCCGACACTATCGCAACCTTTTTGCTGAACTCGGGCACTCGAAAAAAGAAATTTCGGCGAAGATCGACACCGCGTATCAGCAGCTGTTCCATGGGGATCCCGAAACCCAGTCCGTGGCGTTTTCCGCCGGCAAAAACGCCAACGGACCGCTCGCCTACCTCACCGATTGGAATAACCACGACGTGCGCACCGAAGGCATGTCTTACGGCATGATGATCTCGGTTGAGCTCAACCAAAAGGCGGAGTTTGATGCCTTATGGAACTGGGCCAAGACCTACATGTACATTGACGATCCTCATCATCCGTCGTACGGCTATTTTTCCTGGTCGTGCAAAACGGATGGAACACCGAACGAAGAAACCGCGGCACCGGATGGCGAGGAGTACTTCGTCATGTCGTTGTATTTCGCAGCGGCGCGTTGGGGCAACGGGCCGGGAATTTACAACTACAAGGCCCAGGCCGACCAGTTGCTGACTACGATGCGGCATCGGGAAGTCATCACCGGGCCTACGAGGTTCGGCATTCGGAGCGTGGGCAACGAAGTGGACGAAGAGCGGAAAATGATCCGCTTTGTTCCGGTGGTAAACCGCAGCGACTTCACCGATCCTTCGTATCATCTCCCGGCCTTCTACGAACTGTGGGCGCGCTCGGGACCTCCCGCGGATCGCGAGTTCTGGGCCGAGGCCGCTGAGGCCAGCCGGGCTTTCTTTGTGAAGACAACCGACCCGCAAACCGGGCTCGCTCCCGCCTATGCCAACTTCGACGGCACGCCACACCCTACGCGGTTCTCCCAGTCGACGGTTTTCGGCTACGATTCCTGGCGTACGGCCAGCAATTGGTCGGTGGATTGGTCGTGGTGGCGGAAGGCCCCGCAGGAGCAGCAGCTCAGCGACCGCATCCAGATGTTCTTTCGAGCGCAGGGGCTATCGACCTATGGCGATGTCTACACGCTCGCGGGCAAGGAGCTGTCATCCCGCCACTCGACGGGCCTGCTCGCCACCAACGCCGTGGCCAGCCTGGCAGCCACCGATGCCACGGCGAAGGACTTTGTGCGGGCTCTTTGGGATGCTCCGGTCCCGTCCGGACAACTGCGCTACTACGACGGAATGCTTTACCTGTTGAGCCTGCTGCACTGCAGCGGCCAGTTTCGCATATGGACTCCCCGCTAGCCGGTTTGAAGCGCCGCCGGCGGGGATCGCGCTGCAAAAATAAGCCTCCCGAGCACTCGTAGGTAACTGGCCCGAACGGGCCATTCCCATCCCCAGCCCGACCCGTTAAGTTAGTCGTGAGCAGACTTTCGGGGGAGGGGCTGTTCAACGAGCGTCCCGTGACTCAAAACAGAGTCCGGGACGTTTTCGTTTCTGAGGCTCTGCTCGGTGAGCGTACGGCGGCCAACTCACCCGTGCTCCCGTCCGGCGCTACAATGTTCTGGTGGCAACGGTAAATCTCCAACCCCATCCCGAGCCGCGCCGCCGAGGGCAGGCGCCCCCGATATCGCTCTGGCGTGCGCTCGCAGCTGCCGTCCTCCCCGTCATGGCCCGGCTGGTTCTGACCTTCGTTCCGTCCCCTTCCCGCCATCGCATCCTCTGGGGCGCGCTCTGATCGTGCCATCCGCGGCTCTACTGGTGGTGGTGCTCGGACCCACCGGAAGCGGCAAAACCGCTCTTTCGCTTGCCTTGGCCGAGCGTTTCGACGGCGAAATCGTGAATTGCGATTCGGTCGCGATGTACCGCGAGTTCGAGATCGGCACGGCACGGCCGAGCCTCGCCGAGCGCGCCCGCGTCCCCCACCATTTGCTCGATTTTGTCGATCCTACTGCCTGCATGACCGCTGGCGAATTCGCTCGCCAGGCCCGCGTGCTGCTCGAAGAGATCAGCTCTCGGAGACGCTTGCCGATCGTGGTGGGGGGAACCGGCCTCTACCTCCGGGCTCTGCTCGAAGGTCTTTTTCCCGGGCCGCAAGCCTCGGAGGAACTGCGCGAGCGCTTGCGCCAGCGCGCGCAGAAGAAAGGTTCCACCTATCTGCATCGGGTATTGCGGCGTCTGGACGCGGCGGCCGCCCGAAAAATCCACGGCAACGACACTCCGAAGCTGATCCGCGCCATTGAAGTGTGCCTCCGTTCACGCCAGCCCATGACCGAAGGCTGGAAACAGGGGCGTAGCTCTCTCGAGGGCTTTCGCGTGCTGCGCCTGGGCCTCAATCCGGGCCGCGATCCGCTCTATGAGCGCATCAACCGGCGGGCGCAACAGATGCTCGACGCCGGACTCATCGAAGAAACCAAGCGCCTGCTCGCGAAATACGGCCATACCGCCTGGCCACTGCGCTCGCTCGGCTACCAGCAGGTCGGGCAACTGCTCCGCGGCGAGATGGAGTCTGAAACCCTTCTGCAAGCCGTCCAGCAAGCCCACCGCAACTACGCCAAGCGCCAGATGACATGGTTCCGCCGCGAACCCGAAGTTCTGTGGCTCCCCGGCTTCGGAGATGACCCGGAAATGCAACGCCAGGCCCTGACGCAGGTCGCAGAACTCCAGGGTCGGCGNNAGGGTGGACCGGAACTCGGGGAGGTCCGGCCCACTCAGCCGGTTCCGCCTGCATCGGTCCTCTGCTATCGTCTTTTCATGCCTCGGCGCATGGCTCTCGTTCTGCTGTTGTTGTTCCCCTTTGCCCATGCTTTTCCCAGAGACAAATATCAGCCACCCGGCCCCATCCATCTTGATCGCAACGCGGTGAAGTGGGCGGAGAAAACCCTGCGCCGGCTTTCCCTCGAGGAAAAGGTCGGGCAGGTATTCATGATCTGGGTGCGGGCGCAGTACCTCAACGTCGATAGTCCTGAATATGTTCAACTCCGCGATACCATGAGCCGATATCACATCGGATCGTTTGCCATGACCGTGCCTTACGATCCGCCGTTTCTCTATCGCACCCAGCCCTATGAGGCAGCCGAGTTGCTGAATCGCCTGCAACAGGATTCCAAACTGCCCCTGCTCATCGCCGCCGACTTCGAGCGTGGCCTCACCATGCGCATCCACGGGGCGACCGAGTTCCCTCACGCCATGGCTTTCGGGGCTGCGGGCAAGCTGGATTACGCCGAGGCCTTCGGCCGAATCACCGCACAGGAAGCTCGCGCCATCGGCGTGCACTGGAATTTTTTTCCTGACGCCGACGTGAACTCGAATCCCGCCAATCCCATCATCAACACGCGCTCTTTCGGAGAAGACCCCAAGCAAGTCGGCGATCTGGTCGCGGCCTATATCAAGGGTGCGCATGAAGGCGGCATGCTGACCACGGTCAAACACTTTCCCGGTCACGGAGACACGGCCACCGACTCGCATCTCGGCGTGGCCAGCGTCAACGTGGACCGCGCCCACCTCGACTCCATTGAACTGCCACCTTTCCGCGATGCGATCGCGGCAGGGGTGGATGCCGTGATGGTGGCGCACGTTACTGTGCCTGCGCTCGATTCCGATCCCAACCACGTGGCCACGATTTCGCCGCCGATCGTCTCGGAGTTGCTGGAAAAACAGCTTGGCTTCAAAGGAATCATCGTCACCGACGCGCTCGACATGGCCGGCCTCACCCGCCTGCCCGGCGTCCGCCGGACCAACATCAAGCCGCAGGT
>PKYX01000174.1 GCA_003132825.1 Acidobacteriaceae bacterium | reverse complement strand
GGCGAAGCTACGGAGCTAGGGTTCGGATTACAGGCAGCAACCGGGTGCATGCTCCCTCCGACGATCGTAGGCAGCGCATGGTTCGAAGGATCAGGCAGAGCGGCCAGCACATCCTGGATGGGATTGGCCACCATGATGCCGGAGCTCGGGTCCCCGCTGAAAATCAGGGCAGTCGGTTGGGCCGTGTCGGCCTCGACGATCAAAGATCCGGAATCTCCCGCATCGCCAAACGTCGAGCTCTCGATGACGACCTGGTTATTGAAGGTGACGGTGAAGGTGGCGTTTGAGCCGCAGGTATTCTGGTATTGCACCTTGAGGCCATCGACCGCAATTTCGCTGATGGCGCCGCAGGTCAGGCCCGTGGTCCGGCCGCTCTTCGCAACCGCCATGCCGACGGTCGGGGCCACCGTGGTGCTCGCCGGGGGAGCCGGCTGGGCCAGACCGCAGTTGACCGCGCCGAGTTGCAAAATGGCGCCGCTCGGATCGACCTGTCCGGCGATCACCTGGGCCAATGCCGCATCCGCGAGCGCCGGGCCATTGGTCGCGTGCAACAGGACCGCCTGGGTGAATGTGGCTACGGGATTTGCGGGCACGCACAGGTTGTCGACCAGGCCCGGCTGTACGATTGATTCTCCCGGTTGCGCCTGATCGCTGCGCGCCAGAACGTGGTTATTGCTGAGGATGAAATCCCCGCCGTTGCGCGTCACCAGCGCGCCAAGCGTCCCCGAACAGCAGAAACCACTGGTCTTGTCGTTGGCGTTACCTCCCGAGGTACCGAGTTCGATGGGCGCGCCTTCGGCCGCCTGGTCGACCGCCGGGCCACCGGCCGAAACGGTGACCCCGGCGCTCGCGGACTGGGAGGCATCGGCCTCAGAAGTCGCGGTGACATTGAACTGGGGTGGGTTGGGAATGGTCGGAGGAGGCGCGTACAACCCGCCCGTAGTGATTGTTCCAAAGGTCGTGGTCGGGTCACCCGCCGGCACTCCGTTTACGCTCCACTCAACGCTCGCATTGCTGGTTCCAATCACGGTGGCGGTAAACTGCTGGTTGACAGGACATTGTGCACTGCTGACATTCAGTGAAACCGTGACCGGTGCCACCGCAACTCCAATGGTCACGGTGACGCTGGCCGAAGCAGACTTCGTGCTGTCAGCCTGGGCGATGGCAGTGATGGTCACGATCGCCGGAGTAGGCGGAGCCGAGGGCGCGGTATAGAGACCGGTGGCATCGATGCGGCCGAAGGTTCCGGTCCCTCCGGGAACGCTATTCACCAGCCAGGTTACCGCCGTATTCGTGCTCCCCTGAACCGTCGCGACCAGAGGAAGTTGTGCGCCGACGATCACGCTCGCCCGGACCGGCGCGATCGACACCGTGATTACGACTGGCGGCGGAGGCGAGCTTCCGCCGCCGCACCCTGCGAGAAGCAGGCAGAGGAGAAAAGCGAGCGCCCTCAGGAGGTGGCTTCGCATTTCATCCTCCGGCCGATTCTTCGCCGCGGGTTCGAGGCGTAGGAATGATGTAGGTGGATGGAAGCAGAAAAGGCGGTGACGGCGTCGATGAGGATGCCCCGACGGGCAGCAAACGCCGAGACTGTGGCGGCCGGTCCAGAGTGATAGCGATATCGAACGCTTCGAGGTGCCTTACTACGGAGTGGTCGGACTGATGGGACTCGCCCCTCGCAGGATCACCCAAGTCTCGAAACCACCCAGCCCAGCCAAGGCGGTTCCCCAAACCCAGGGTGAATCGAGTACTCCGCCGCCGGCAGCCGGAGCAGCCCCGCCTCGTCTTTTTCTTTTCTTGGTCGGAGAATCCCGAACGGTCTGCTGACCTTGCGGCAGAGTCGTGGTCTCGGACCCGTCGCTGATGTTCAGGTCTCCCTTGCGGGCCACGATCTGAACCCTCCCGTCCTGGTTATTCACCTCAAATTCAGTCCAGGCAGCGGAAGCCGGGGTGATCGTGAGGTCGTCGGCGTGAGTCTCAAGGCTCTTTGCCGTGGCCACGCTCACCCCCCCGTGATCGACCGCCACCGCACCGCCTTCGAACTTGACGAGCGAATCCGGAAGGATCATGACACTCGAGCCGGAAGCGTTGATGTTGGCCATCGAACCCGGATTGGTTTGCACCAGATCGCCCGGGAAGATGGCGGAGGAACTGGGGACGGTCCCGCCGTTGAGCCAGGCAGTACCTTTGGCGTACAGCATCGCGGCGCCGGAAGAGTCAGCCGCCATCAGCGACAATGGAGAAACAGCCAGCATCATCCCAAAAACAATGCTGCTTAGCAGAGCCGTACCTTTCCGCATTCCACCTTCCTCAATCGCGAGCAACCTAAGAGTATTGCTTTCGACCATCCTATGCCCTCATGAGTTTAGGCGTCAATCGGTTTTCTGGCGGTGGGCTGCTCTCGGCCGGCAGTCGCGATCGATCGATCCACGAAATTCGATGCGCGGGCGAAATTTTCTGGTCGCACGTCGCGATCCGCCACGTGACTGAAGTAATCGAATTCCTGCGAAGCTACCTGACACGGGAAGAACCAATCTGAGAACCTAGCACAGGTCGAGGAATATCTTTGCGACTGTGGCATACTACGATTTGGAGTGAAACTCTTTCACCATGACAACCCAATCGCTAACGTCTTCTTGCGCAGAACTAAAACAAAAGATCGAACTCCGCCAGGCGCGCGTGGCGGTGGTCGGCCTGGGTTATGTCGGACTGCCGCTGGCCCTGCTCTACACCGCGCAGAAGTTTCCGGTCACCGGGTTTGACGTCGACGAGCGCAAGATCGCAACCCTGCGAGCGGGCGGCTCCTACATCTACCGTATTGCCGCGGCCGAGATTCAGGAGGCCCGGACGCTCGGCTTTGACGCCACCTCGGACTACTCGCGAATTTCCGAGATGGACGCCATCATCATCTGCGTGCCCACTCCGCTGAACGAGTACCAGGAACCGGACCTGAGCTACATCACCGGTACGGCCAAGTCCATGGCTCCGCACTTACGGGCCGGACAGTTGGTGGTGCTGGAGAGCACAACCTATCCCGGCACGACGGAAGAAGTCTTGATCCCGATTCTCGAACAGGGGAACCGGAGCGGGCTCAAGGCCGCCCATGGCTCCGCCTCCGAGGGCGGGGAGTTTTACGTTGCGTTCTCCCCCGAGCGGGAAGATCCCGGGAACCAGACCGTCGCCCGCCGCGATATTCCGAAGGTGGTGGGAGGGCTCGATGCCCAGGCGTCGGAATTAGCGGCCGCAATGTATGGGGCAATTTTCAACCGGGTGGTGCCGGTCTCGACGCCGGCAGCCGCGGAAATGACCAAGCTGCTCGAGAACATTTACCGCTGCGTGAATATCGCTCTGGTGAATGAGCTGAAGCTATTGTGCCTGCGCATGGGAGTTGACATCTGGGAAGTGATCGCAGCGGCGGCCACCAAGCCCTTCGGATTTCAGCCTTTCTACCCTGGACCGGGCTTAGGCGGTCACTGCATTCCGGTCGATCCCTTTTATCTTTCGTGGAAGGCGAAGGAATGGGATTTCCGCACACGTTTTATCGAGCTGGCGGGCGAGATCAACATCAAAATGCCGTATCACGTGATCGAGTCCGTCGCCAAAGCCCTGAACCAGAACAAGAAGGCGATGAACGGATCGCGCGTGCTGGTGCTCGGAGTGGCTTATAAGAAGGACATTGACGACCTGCGCGAGTCCCCGGCTCTGACCATTATTGAACTCTTGCAGCAAGCCGGCGCCGAAGTCAGCTACAACGATCCCTATTTCCCGTTTATCGGCAAAGGGCGGAAGTACGATTTGCAGATGAAGCGGACCCCGCTCGAGAACCTCGGCCAGTACGACTGTGTACTGATCGTGACCGATCATTCCGACTACGACTTCAAGAAGATCGTGCAGGAGTCCCAGCTGGTGGTCGATACCCGCAATGCGACCCGAGGGATCAAGAGCTCGAAGATTGTGCCCTGCTAGCTCCGGGCCCTGCCGGCAATGGCCGGACGATACGACGGCAGGTGGACGAGCGCTGGCCAGCGGGTGTGGCGCGATAGTAGGGGAGCGAATTTGACGGGTCAAGGCTGAGGAAGAACTTCGTCTCAAACTGCAACCTTTTTGTCTCTCCAGGGTTTGAATCTGATAGCATGTTTCTCAGCTAGGCCGAGTGTCCGTCTGGCAAGTACTTGCTTCCGTTGGCCCTACGGAAGTGGTCCGATTCGTGCTTCCTGACGGATGGAGGTTTGCTGCCTGGCCGTCTCCGGGTTACTACCAGAGGCTGGCCGTTGGCCCTTCGTCTCAGTTTGTTGGTTTATGGCGAAAGGAATCAGCCGGTCTATGCCCCAGCCCGCCCAGGATGTCCTATTTTCGCTGTTACCCGACAAACGGCCGCCGTGGGGGCAATTCCTGCTTAGCATGGTCACCCAGGCCGGCTTGATCGTGGGCCTGTTTTGGGTGGGAGTGCTGCATCCGGAAATACTGATTCCGCCCCGGCATGACTACCAAACCATTGCGCTCGTGGACACTCCGGCCCCGGTCGATCATCAACCGGCTCCGCTCAGTGTGATCAAGCCCGACT
>PKYX01000419.1 GCA_003132825.1 Acidobacteriaceae bacterium | reverse complement strand
CGAGCGTGTCGGCGACGCCGGGTGAATCGGGGGCGCCGCGGCGGGCGGTTTGCGCGAGCGCCACCGCTTCATCCACATCGCCTCCGTTTTCGAGCAGCAGGTAAGCCAGATTGTTCGAGGCCAGCGGATTGTTGGAGTCGAGTTCGAGCGCCTTCTGGTAGGCGGCCTTGGCCTTGTCGAAATCGTGCTCAGCGTCGTACAGCTCGCCCAGCAGGATGTCGAGGGTGACTTGCCGCGGGTTGTCCTCGAGCGCGCGCCGGTAGGTCGCGATGGCGTCGGCGGTTGAACCCCTGGCAACCTGCACCTGGCCGAGCTTGACCACCGCGTCGGCATTGTTCTTGTCGAGCTCGACGGCTCGGTTCAGTGCGGCTTCGGCACCCTTCAGGTCCTTCTTGTTGAGAAACAGAGCAGTGCCGAGCAAGTCGTAAAATGCGCCGCTGGTCGGAACCTTGGCGATCTGGGCGTTCGCCGCCGCCACCGCTTTGTCAGGCTGCTTCTCGATAAGCAACGTATTCATCAGCCCGGCCAGCGCGTCAGAAGAACTCGGGCTTCGCTCGAGGGCCTGTTGATAGGCCTTTTCCGCCTCGCTCGGTTGTTTCTCGGCCAGCTTCAGATTCCCCATCTGGATGTAAGGCGCGGCCTCCTGCGGGGCCAGGCTGACCGCTTTTCGAATATCCTGCTCGGCGCTGGCTAATTGTCCGCGACGGATCAGCGAAAGAGCCCGCATCACGTAGCCCTCGGCCGAGCCGGGTTGCTGCTGGATGATCTGATCGGCGGTTTGCCCGAGCGCTCCCATATTGCCGGTGCGCAAGGCCAGAGCGGCCAGCGAGCGCTGCGCCTCGGACATGCCGGGATGCAAGCGCAGCGCTTCCTGCCACTCCGTCTGGGCCTGATCCAGATAGCCCAATTGTTCAAACGCGAGACCCAGGTGATAGTGGGCCATCGCGTTATCAGGATCGTTCTTGATAACGGTCTGCAGCGTGGTGACGGCGTCGTTCGCATGGTCCTGGTGAGTCTGAATCTGGGCGCGATAGATCAGCGCATCGCTGTCGTTCGGAAATGACTTCAGAACTTCGTCGTCGACTTTGCGCGCCTCCTCGAGACGATTCTTCACAATGAGCAACTGGGTATAGTTCTTCTTGACCTGCCAGTCTCCGGGATGGTCATGCGCCAGCGAGTTGTATTCGTCGGTAGCTTTGTCCAGCTCGCCAACCGAAAGATAGAAGTCGCCGAGCATGCGGTAGCCAGCCGGGTCGGCGGCAAAATCCTGCTTAGCCTGTTTCAAGAACGCTTCCGCTTCGGCTTTCTTGCCCTGGATGATATAGAGGTGTGCGATGGCCTCCCGGGGCTGCGGATTTTTCAGTTCGGCCGCCATGGCCAGTCGGAATTGCTGCTCGGCCTCAGCCAGCTGGTTGCGCGCGGCGTCATGAGTGCCGAGCGCCAGGTGTGCGTCCGCGGAGCCGGGATTCAGTTCGATCGCATGGTTGAAGCTGGCCTCGGCGGCTTGGGGCTGGTTGGCCCGCTCCTCGAGAAGCGCCAGGCTCAGGTAGGACGCAGAACGCTCGGGCTTTAGGGCGATGGCTTTTTTGGTTTCCTCGAGGGCGCCACTCAGGTTGTCCTGTGCGCTGAGCAGATTGGCAATCGCCAAATGAACCAGCGGGTTTTCGGGTTGGCTGGCCAGCAGCAGATCGATTTGCTCCTGGGCGTGTTTGAAGTCGTGTCCAGACACCAGCAGATTCGCCAGATCGATGCGGGCGGGATAATTTTCCGGCTGGAGTTCGACACTGCGACTGAGTTCCTGGAATGCCTGATTCCATTCCCGCAGTTTAAGGTCGGCCTGGGCAAGCTGGTAGTGGGCTTCGGCGAAGCGAGGGTCGATGTCGATGGCGTTGCTGAATTGGATCGCCGCTTCCGGATACTTGCCCTGCGCAAAGTAGCTCTGCCCGCTGGCGAAGAATTTCTGCTTGCGCACGTTCGGATCGCGGGAGCAACCGGCGAACGCCGCAAAAAGCGCCAGAGTCAGGATCAGAGCGAAGGCCGGCGAACGCTTCATCAAGAATCTCCTGAAACCACTGGTGGGGCGCGGGACCCGAGCCATGGCCGAACCCACAACATCGGTCCGTCGTGCCGCCATCCATTTTAGCGTACCGGATCGCCAGTCGAAGTTACTCGGGTCACTTGAGGCGAGGAAGCAGCGGGGAGGCGGGCGCTAAAGCTTGAACCGGGGGGGGAACCCGGCAACCTCGGGTTGGCGGGGTGTTCGTTGCTCATGATCGATCGAGCCTTTGATCCTTTCTTGATCTCGGGATGACTCCCCGATCCCTGCCGGGTCGGGTGGAGGAGGTCTGGGCGACGGGAAGGAAAAACAATCCTGGCTTCGGGGAAACGCGGTGGCCGAGATCGCTATGGGGGCGCCGTAGACGACGGTTTCGACCTGGGATGGTTCAAACGAGTTACGCAGGTAACCAAAGTCTATCTTCGGGCACTTTCTGCTTTGCGTTGCTCTAGGCAGGCGCTAGGATTGGACTGCAGTTACCGCGCGGAACTCCGCTGGACACGATAGAACAGAGTACTTCGTCTCATGTACAAGAGATTCTTCGGACTGCGAGCTAACCCGTTCAACATGAATCCGGATCCGCGTTATCTGTTCCTAACGCGGCACACCGAGGAAGCGCTGGCGTGCCTGACCTATGGCATCCAGAGCCGCAAAGGCTTTGTCCTGCTGACGGGTGAGGTGGGCACCGGGAAAACCACCCTGGTCAATAAACTGCTGGAATGGCTGCGGCTGCAGCACATCGCGACGGCGTTCGTCTTCAATCCGCGCATGGATGTGCCAGAGTTCCTGGAATACATGTTGTCTGACTTCGGCATTCAGTCCTCGGCGACGGGCAAGAGTCAAAACCTGCGGCGGCTCTACAACTGGCTGCTCGACCGCCATCGGGCGGGCGAGACCTCGGTGCTGATTGTGGACGAGGCGCAGAACCTCACGGACGAATTGCTGGAAGAGATTCGGCTGCTCACCAATCTCGAGACCTTCACCGAAAAGCTGTTGCAGGTCGTGCTCGTGGGGCAGCCCGAACTAGAACAGAAAATGAAACAGCCGAATCTACGGCAGCTGCGGCAACGCCTGGTGTTGCAGGCCAAGACTCATGCGCTGTCTCTCGAGGAAGCCCGGGCCTATATCGCGGAACGCTTGCGCATTGCGGGAGGAAACGGGAAACCGATTTTTTCGCCGGAAGCGGTGACGGCCATTCATCGCTACTCGAATGGCATTCCGCGGGTGGTGAATCTGATTTGTGAGCACAGTCTGGTGAGCGCGTTTGTGGACGAACAGAAGATGGTGAGCGCGAGTGTAGTGGACGCGGTTGCCCGCGATTTCGAATTGGGTGAGAACGATTTGACGGCCGATCCGGATCTCGATCCTCCGGAGAGGATTGATCTGATGGACGCCTTGAAGACTCTCTCGAACCTGGCGGGCCAGCTACGCGAGGCAGAAGGGGAGCAAACCGCCAAGGCGGGGAAGCACAGCTCGTCGGAGAAACCGAAGAACTAGCGGCATCGCT
>PKYX01000047.1 GCA_003132825.1 Acidobacteriaceae bacterium | reverse complement strand
GGATATAAAGGCGCGCGTCGAACACGGCTAGCGCAGCGAAACGCCTTGAGAGAGCGTCGCGGATGTGAGCCGCAAGATTAGCAACGATATGTCGCATAGTGTTTGCTGATCAAGCGCCCGACTCGGGCACAACCGGTACCGCCGTCCGGGAAGACGAAGGGTGCGTTCGCCGAGCTCGGTTTCCTGCGGCCGATTGGAAATCCACCCTTGCCCCAAAAAGCTATCCTATGAGGAACGGAGGAAACACTGCCATGCAAATTCAGATCTGGTTCACGCCCGCCGCACCTCGCTCAACCATCTTTATCCACGCCTGGGACCAAAACGGCGGGGTCTGGGACCTTGCCGGAACCCTCGCAGCCGACGGCGTCACCTGGGGCTTCGCTCTCTCGGGCACCACCCAGGACCAGCGCGACGTCTCATTCAAATACCGCTTTGCCAACAACGTCTGGGAACCCGACACCTTTACCCGAACCGTCCCGTCTCTGGACGCTACCGAACTCTGGACCGAGGACTACTCCGCGCGCTGCGCCAGCCAAGCCCCTGGCCCCCCCGCCACCTTCCCCACCGTTACGATTAACGCCATCACCGAGCACCGCTTCAACGGAGGCGCGGCGTTTATCTGGGTCCCCCCGAACGCCGGAACCGCAACCAACGAGTCCGCCCGGAACAACGCCGCCGAAACCTCGACCTTCGTTATCCAGTTGACCCCTGCGCTCCAGTCCGGCTTCCATTTCAAGCTGGTAAGCGCTGCCGGCGTTTACGAACCCGACAACGCCATCCGCTTCTGGACCCCGAGCGACGGCACGAATATCTGGGTCAAGAGCGGCGAAGTGAACGTGCAATCCACGCCTATGACGCCAGTACAGATTGGCGTTGATTTTTTCTCCCCACTCGCCCTCGGGAGCCCAAACCTCCGCCTCCAGGACCTGGTCGGCGATTTCGATGACACCATAATTCCGGACACAACCACGACGCTCGACGCCGTCTTCGCCACTTCGCATTACCCCATCACCGTATACACCGGCATCCTCTACAACATCTGGTGGACCACCGAGCCGCAATCTCTCATGCGCCGCTTCCGTATCCCGCCCGCCGTCGCCGTAGGGCCCTCTATCGCCGTCAACGGCTACGACCACTGGCTCACCACCCCTCCCACCCCAAATGGAGCCGTGAAACTCATCATCCACCAAAATCCCTATAGTGCCTTCGGCGCAACCGTCAGCGTGCAGGTCGGAATCGGCGATGCGCCCGCGCACCAGACCCTGTCCGCGCCCCGTGCCGCCGACGNNGCTCGCCCAACTCGACACGTTCCCCGGCGTCCCCTTCTGGGCCACGCTGGTCGGGGAATCGCGACCCGACGGGCCGCTCGATTTTCGTCGCGGCATCATGTCCACGCCCGGCGCAACCACGCTCCACACTATCGACGGTGTCGGCGGTGTCAGCGCCTCGCAGCCCGGCAGTTTCCTCGACGCCAACTCCAGTCTTCGGCTGTCCCTCATGACCGCCGTCTACGGGCAGAACATCGTGAACGCCAGCGTCTTCGACCCCTGGGAAATGCCCCACGGCTCGAACAAATTCCAGGGACAGGCGTACTTCGTTGTCCGCGCACCCCACGCCGTGAACTGCTCCGTGCTGCTCATGAGTTCACCCAACGCACCGGGAACAGCGCGCGACGTAACCACGGTCCCCATGAATTTGACAAACGACCTGCGTTATTGGTGGGCAGCTGCTCCCGAAGACGCCGCGCCCCACGGCGCGCTCTATCGCTTCGCCTACTCCGACGGCCGGGAACTGCTCGATCCCACGGGCCTTTACGGAGAAGCGCTCGATCCCGCCTCCCGCTGGGCGCTCGACCAAGGGAGTCTAACAGTACACGCCGGCACAGGCGCGGAAGAATCCTGGTCATACATCGCCGACCTCGCGGTCATCCTTGCGCCCTTCACCAACCGAGCCTGGCAGACGGCCACCTGGGACTGGCTGCTCATTTACGAGATGCACGTCCAGCGCTTCACCCAGCGCAACACGACCGCCGCGACCGACTTCGATCAAGTCATACTGGAGTTGCAAAACGGCTATCTCACTCGTCTCCCCGTCAGCGCCCTCGAGTTTCTTCCGTTGCACGAATTCCCAGCCAGCCAGGCGGGTTGGGGCTACAATCCCAGCCTCTTCTTCGCCATCGACTCCTCCTATGGGACACCGCTAGATTTCGCGCGACTGGTCCGTGCGGCTCATGATGCTTCTCGAGCCGTAGTCCTCGACCTCGTCTACAATCACCTGGTCGATTCGCCCTTGCAGGCGCTGGCCCGCGACGTCTATGTCAATGGAGCCACGCAGTGGGGTGACATGGTCTACTTCGCGCATCCCGCGGCCTGTGAGTTCTTCCGCCAAGCCACTGTCTATCTGTTCAGCCTGTTCCAACTCGACGGCTTCCGCTTCGACTCCACCGAGACCATCGTCAACGGCGGACACTACACTGACAGCACACCCTATGTAATCGCGAAGGGACCAGATGGCAACTACGAATTCGGCCTCGGCAAAGGTTGGGAGTTCCTCGGTATGCTCCGCACCGCCCTGCGCCGCGCCGCGGACGCCGCGGGAAAAGGTTGGCCCTACCTCGTCGGCGAGAACTCCCCCGAAAATCCGCCCATGACCGACCCCGCTACCGGCGTCCTCGACGGCCAATGGCACTTTGACGAAATGTACGCGCTGAACAATGCTGCCATAAACATAGACGATGACGCCTCGGATGTGAACGGCGCCCTCGATGGCTCGGGACGCCCATTTCAGCGCGCCGTCATCTACGCGGAGAGCCACGACACCGTTAGCGGTCAGGGCTCGACCAAACGCATCGCGGCAACCGAAGCGTGGGGCAACGGAAGGCAGATGGCCAAGGCGATTGGAACAGTGGCCCTGATCGCCGAGGGGATTCCCATGATCTTCATGGGAGAAGAAGCCGGAGAGGACCAGCCCTTTACGTTCGGCAATTCGCCCACCATCCCCGGCTTCACCTTGCGCCTCGATAGCTACGAGCAAGCCGGAAGCGAGTTCCTGCAAGTGCTCACCTGGTTTCGCGACCTGATGGGCCTGCGCAACAACGCGTCGAACGGTATCCGTGGCAATGACAATCAGTGGACCGGCCGCGGCGACAAGACCGTCGCTTTTGCGCCTGCCTACGGCGAGTTCTTTGTCATCGTGACCTGTGGCACCAACACCCAGCAGCAGAATCTTGGCTGGTTGAACCTGCCCGCCGGATCTGCCTACAAGGAAATCTTCAACTCCTCCTGGCCGCAATATCAAGTCCACGCGGAGGCATTGATCTCCAACGGAGGCTATGACGCCCAGCTCTATTCCGGCAACATCATCAACCTCCCGTCCATCGGAGCCGTGATCCTGCAGCGGCGTTGAGGCTTCCTGAGCCGCAGTACACTGGGGGCTGCCAATCAAGGTACCTAAAAGGGCGATGCTCTTGGCCGCGTTGTCGGCACAATCGCGCCAAACGTGCGCCGGCCACCGTGACCCGCTTGGACCTGTTTCGGCCAAGATGGATTTACAACTACTTACGCGGACGCTCATCTGAGTTGTGCTACTGCATTCTGGTGATCGCCGCTGAGTCCCTGCAACAACATGAGATGCTTATAAATAACTGGAACGGAGCGGCAGGATCTAGCCACTGAAGAAAGTTTCAAAGCCAGGAGAAAATTCATGAAGCCTCGCACCGTAGTGTCCAATTTCATTGCCATCGCCAAGCTCGCTGCATTTCTGACCTTGGTCGCAGCTGGACTGTGTGGCCAGAACTCGCCCAAGGCTAGCCCGCTGCCCACAGTCCAACAAGTGGCGGACCGCTATGTGATCGCCCTGGGTGGCCACGACGCAATCTTCAAACACAAATCGATGACGGTCCGGGGAAAGTTTGAGGTCCTCGACAAAGGCCCGAGTCTGGATCGGACTGCCTACTACAAAGGCGGCAAGATGCTGTACGAAATCATGCTGCCGGAAGGCGGCCGCTACCAGGAAGGTTTCGATGGCACGGTCGCCTGGCAACTCCACTCCAAAGACGGCCCCGCTATCTCGGAAGGCGACGAGCTTAAATCGAAAGAACGAGACGCCGACATGTACTATCCTGCCCGGATCCTGGACTATTTCAGTTCCATGGAAGTTGTGGAGGTGACAGACTTTGAGGGGCACACCTGCTATCACTTGAAGGGAACGAACAAGTGGGGCAAAGTCAACGACCATTTCTACGACACCACAACCGGATTTCTGGTGGGATACAGGTTCAATTCGAGCTGGCGGGGCGGCTCAGGTGACGAGAGCGAAGTATTCTCCGACTACAAAGATTTTGGCGGATGGCTGATGCCCACACGCGCCGCCCACAAGAGTTCCGACGGCACGCAGGTGGAAACCATCACGTCAGTGAGTTTCGACGATGTCGCGGATTCAGTATTTGCGTTGCCCGACTCGGTGAAGACGTTGCTCGCAAAGAGGGACCGGCGCTAGACGAGAAGGATCGGCGATCAACCAGGGAGATCTGTTAAATATCGTTGGACCGCCATGGACGAAAATCTACGGAGCATACTCACGGGAACGGCCGGACTTTCGGCAGGAGCTGTAGTGGCGCTTCTGCTGACGATTCTGCGCAGGCCGGTAGACGGCGATCAGGTCGGTCGTGAGCGAACGGCACGCCTCTTTCTGATCGGGCTGACTGCGCAGTGCATGCATTCCATGGAGGAGTTTGTTACTGAGATCGCAAATTCTCCGCTGCTCACCGCTGTACGCCTCTAGCGCTGCGCAGCCAACCCCGCTGTGCCGCCGAGCAGTGTCGAAATGGTTATGTCTGGCGAAGGCGTGATAGTCACGCGCTTGAGCGACCTTTTAAGTGCCGATACTAGGTTGAACGGTTAATACGACTTTCCCTTGCGCATGTCCCTCTGCCAGATAACGGAGAGCCTCCGCCGCGTCGCTCAGCGGGTAACGTCTATCGATGACCGGCGCAACTTTTCCGGCTTCTAAGAGATCTTTCAGAAAAACCAAATCCTTCTGGTTTATGTTCGCTAAAAAGAAACCCATCTTCTTGCGCCCGATCAGTGAGAGTAATGGCCCCAGTAACAGTGCTTGAAGAATCCGAACCACACCACCCCCGGCCGCGACATAAATTCC
>PKYX01000084.1 GCA_003132825.1 Acidobacteriaceae bacterium | reverse complement strand
CCGCGCCGGATTAGAATTCGACAGGCTGGCAGAGAACGAGAGGCATCGCCAAATCGGGAGCCCAGAAGGTGAAAAAACTGTTGCTGTTCTTGCTGGTGGTTGCACACGGGCTCCGAGCGCAAGAGCACCCGGTCGATCCCACGTGGTTGCATCGTTACCTTCCAGATCTAGTGGAGATGAAGGCTGATCTTACCTCTACAACTTGCCACTACCGGCCGATTTTCGGAGAAGGTGATAAAGAGAATCGATCCCTCCAAACCGTAGCTCGCTTCGGTGCAGTCACAGTGGATGCACGTGGCGATTGCCAGACCGTACTCTACGACCGCCAGGAGGAGATCTATTTCGTTGTCGACGGAGCAGGCATACTGCACTACGAAGATCAGGTCCAACCGTTGCGCAAGCATGACTTCACATACTTACTCCCGGGCCTGAAACATTCGATCTCAAATCATTCGGACCAGCCGCTACAAGTGCTCGTTATGGGGTTCAAAATCCCGTCATCGATTGCCATCAGAGCCCCGTTGCCGCATCCGAAGGTCGCAAACCTGGAGGATGCCAAAGAGGAGACTGTCAGCGGCCACCCGAACTCAGTTTTGTACAAACTTCTGGTCGGCCTGAGCTCTGGGAAGCGGGATTTAATTGATGAAGCCTACGTGATGGACAGTTTTTTCTGGATGGATTTTGCTCCCGGAGGCACGAACTGGCCTCACCATCATCCGGCAGCAGAAGAAATCTATCTGGTAATAGACGGCCAGGGTGAAATGGTCGCTGGCAGCGGAATGGATGGGGTCGAAGGCCGCCATCCCGCCAAAGCGGGAGACGCCTACTATTTTCGCCCCAACTGCACGGTCGGCTTCTACAGCCAAAACAAACCAGGGGCGAAGGCATATATTCTCGCCGTTCGAGCCCGCGTCCCACTGCATGAGGACGAAGAGTAGGTCATTTGTCCCGGAGGTATCGAAAATGTATTCCCTGAATTCCAGCCGGCGGTCATTCATGAAATGGGTGGCAGCCGCTCCCCTGCTGAGCCAGATCGCCGTCTCTGACCTTTACGCGAAGGCTGCCAGCGCCGTAGGCAAAGATCCTCGACAAAATGTCTACCGCCGCTTGGGGGTAAAGACCGTCATCAACTGCCGAGGAACGTGGACCTACCTCAGTGGCTCTCTGCAGTTTCCTGAAGTTCGCGAGGCCCAGATCGAAGCGGCGCAGTATTTCGTGAATGTGATCGATTTGCAGCATGCCATCGGGCGACGATTGGCCGAACTCACCGGCGCCGAGTCTGGAATGATCACCTCCGGCGCTGCTGGTGCCATGGCGGTCGCAACCGCAGGATGCATGGCAGGCACCGATGACAAGTACATCTGGCAACTTCCCGATACCACCGGNNAAATGAAGTCATCATGTCTGGTGGCCGAAGCGCCTTTGATAGTGCGATCCGGCTGACTGGCGCGAAACTCGTGCTCGTCTTCTCGCCAGAAGAACTGGCCAACGCCACCAACCAGAACACGGTCATGATTTACACCACGCACTTGGGCGAGGAACTGCAAAAGGAGCTCGCCATCGCGAAAGACCATAAGGTGCCACTGCTCCTCGACGATGCGGCGGGTATTCCTCCGGCTGACAATGCCAAGCTTTACGCCCGCATGGGAATTGACCTCTNNCGGCGGCAAGGGCCTGCGCGGCCCTCAATGCAGCGGCGTGCTCCTCGGCCGAAAGGATCTGATCGAGGCAGCCATGATGAACTCCAGCCCGCGCGAGGGAGCCGTGTGCCGCCCCATGAAGGTCGGAAAAGAAGAAATGATTGGCTGCCTTACCGCTCTTGAAACATGGCTGAAGCTGGACGATAAGAAGCTGTACCGCGAGTGGAACGAACGTGTGGACAGCATCAGGAAGCTGGTGGAAACCGTGTCGGGGGTGGAGACGAAGATCTACATTCCCGACGATGGGAACCGCTATCCCACGCTGAGAGTCTCCTGGGATCAGCATGCCTGGGGATTTACCGTCGCTGACTCCGTGCAGGCCCTGCGTGAAGGCGACCCGGTTATCGAAGTGCTCGGTGCGGATAATCCCAGCTTGGTAAAAGCTGTTCGCGAGGGCAAACCCAATCCAAACAGAAAAGAACGACCGGAAGCCGACCATATCGAACTGGTTTCCATGACCATCCAGCCCGGCGAAGAAGTCATCGTGGGACAAAGACTTCGCAACATTCTGGGAGCAGCGCAAAAAGGAGCCCGGGCAAATTAGAAATGGGGTTCTGGCGAGGCGCTCCCCTTCTCAAATGCTGAGGGAAGGCTCGAATGAAATCATCCCTGGTTGGATTGTTGTTGTTGTGGTCTGCCGTCGGCGCACAAGCTCAGGCGGGGGCGAGCGGTCCCTCGCGGGAAATTTCTGCGCTCCAGGGTGCCGGCTCATCTAGTGTGGATGCGGGAGACTACGTTTATTTCTCCGCTGAGGGGCCTCGCAGCGCGCATGGCGCGTTAACTGCAACTTTCGCGGCGCAGGTCCGGCAGGCCCTCATGAACTTGAAATCGGCCNNCGATGGATCACGTCGTCTACACCACGGTCTACCTCACCGACATCAGCCAATATGGAGAGATGAACCGCGTTTTTGGCGAGTTCTTTGGGAAGATGCCTCCCGCTCGTGCCGTGCTTGGTGTTGCCGGGCTTCCTGATCCACCGATTGAGATCAATGCTGTCGCAGTGCGGAGTCTATCGGAGATGCGGCCGGTCTATCCGCCGAACTACAAGTCAGAGGAGCCTTTTTCGCCGG
>PKYX01000175.1:16493-18793 GCA_003132825.1 Acidobacteriaceae bacterium | reverse complement strand
ATGCCCAAACCGTAAGCAGAGCTCTGAGAATCCCAGACTTCAAGTCTGGGAGCATCAACATTTCTTGGTAAACCCCCGTACCATACAATCAGGCCAATGACGATTAGCTTCCAACAACTTCTCGACGGCGTGGAAGTCCTGGAGCAGAGCGGGAATCCTGCTGTCGGCGGTGTTGAGTACGATTCGCGGCAGGTTAAGCCGGGAGAAGTCTTTGTAGCCCTGCGAGGCGAGTTGAGCGATGGAAACAAATTCATCGACCAAGCCATTGCCGCGGGAGCCGTGGCCATTGTCAGCGACTCGCCGACCGAGAAAGCGCGCACTGGCGTGGCTTGGGCGCAGGTTCCGCCCGGACGCCGCGCTCTGGCCCGTCTGAGCGCCAACTTCTATCACCGTCCAGCAGAGCGTCTCGCCNNTCCGGGCGCGAGAGCGCGCTCATCGGCACCATCGAGTATCACGTGGCGGGCAAAGTCCTGCCTGCTCCCCACACCACGCCCGAGGCTCTCGACCTGAACCGCCTTCTGTCGGAAGCACTCCGCCAGGGAGCCACTGAGGTTGTGATGGAAGTCTCCTCGCACGCCCTGGCGCAGCAACGGGTGTACGGGATTCCGTTTGACACCGCTGTCTTCACTAACCTCACGCGGGACCATCTTGATTATCACCACACAATGGTGGAATATTTCGCTTCCAAGCAGATGTTGTTTGAGGGTTGTGGAACGGATGCGCCCCGGGCTGCGGTGCTGAACACCGATGACGAGTATGGTCAGAAGTTGGTGAAAGTGAGCAAGAAACGCAGCGCCGAGGTCTTGACCTACGGGCTGACCAAAGGCGATTTCCGCGCCGAGAAAGTTGAGATCACGCCGCGGGGAACGCGCTTCGATCTGGTCACGCCGAAGGGAGTGATTCCGCTTTTTTCTCCGCTCATCGGTAAGGTGAATGTGTATAACATCCTGGCGGCAACAGGCGCCGCTTACGGGCGGAGTTGCGGGGCGGAGGCCATCGCGCAAGGCGTGGCTGCGCTCACCCACGTGCCGGGACGATTTGAGCGAGTGGATTGCAAGCAGCCGTTTACGCTGGTGGTGGACTATGCTCACACCGACGATGCGCTGCGCAACCTGACGGCTTTGGCGCGCGACTTCGTACAGCGCGCGGGGAAAAAGGGGCGAGTGATTACGGTTTTCGGCTGCGGCGGCGATCGCGATCGCGCCAAGCGTCCGCTGATGGGCGAAGCCGCTGGACGCGGCAGTGACTTCGTGGTCTTGACTTCCGACAATCCGCGCAGCGAAGACCCGCTCGCCATCATCAACGACGCCATGGTCGGGCTGCAGCGTTCCGGGGCGAAATACAAAGTGGAATCGGACCGGCGCGCGGCCATTGCCCTCGCCATACGCGAAGCTGCGCCCGGAGACATTGTGCTGGTAGCGGGCAAGGGCCACGAAAGACTCCAGATCGGCCGCGAAGGGTCCGTTGCCTTCGACGACGTGCAGGTCGCGCTCGAAGAGTTGCGCCAAGCGGGATACGAGTGCGAGTCCGCCAGTGCCGCTGCCGGGAAAAATGCATGAAACTGCCTCTCGCGCGCATTGCCGAGCTTCTCTCCGGCAACGGCGAGTTCGACCACAAAGCTCGGGCGCAGGGCTATTCCATCGACTCGCGCACCCTCCAGCCCGGAGAAGTGTTTTTCGCGGTCCAGGGCGAGCGAATGGATGGGCACGATTTTGTGGGGCAAGCTCTCGATCGGGGTGCAGTCGCCGCCGTCGTCCGCAAGGATCAGATGGCACGCTATCCTGTGAAAACACGGTTGCTGGCAGTTGACGAGACGTTGACTGCCCTGCAGACCCTGGCCACCGCGGTCCGCCGTTTGTGGGCCAAGACGCTGATCGGGGTGACCGGATCGACCGGCAAGACCACGACCAAGGAAGCCATTGCGCACGTGCTCTCAACTCGCTTCCGTGTGCTGAAGTCTGAAGGCAACTTCAATAATCACTTCGGTCTGCCCTTGATGCTGCTGAAGCTTGAACCTGAGCATGACGTGGCTGTGATCGAGATGGGCATGTCGCATCGCGGNNGCCGGTGCATCTGGAATTTTTCAAATCTGTGGCTGACATCGCGCGAGCGAAATACGAGCTGATTGAATCCCTTCCCACGGGCGGTACTGCACTGCTCAACGCAGATGACGAGTATGTCTCGCAATTTGGCCGCGATTTTCGCGGCAAAGTGTTGTTATTTGGGCTGCGCCCCACGTCGGATGTGCGGGCGGAGAAAATCGAATTGCGGGGCTGGCATGGCTCCGCCTTCGAGGTGGT
>PKYX01000175.1:0-16421 GCA_003132825.1 Acidobacteriaceae bacterium | reverse complement strand
ACGATTGCTACAATTCCAATCCAAAAGCATTGGACGCCATGGTCGATGCTTTGGCTGAAATGTCGGCGGGGCGGCGCATCGTCGTCGCGGGCGAAATGCTCGAGCTCGGTCCCACAGGAGATGCCTTACATCGCCAGGCAGGGGAGCATGCTGCCGCGCGAAAAATTGATGCGCTGCTCGGAGTGCGCGGCCTGGCCGAGGCCATGGTCGAATCCGCGAGCCGGGCTGGCNNAAGCGCTCGAAATCTGGAAAGCGCACCGAACCGATAGCGGCGCAGAGAACTAGCGCAAGACGTCGCAGGGAGGCTGATTGCTTTATTGGCTGCTCTATCTGAAGCTGTTTCATTCCTTTCCGCCGTTCCGGATTTTTCGTTACCTTACATTCCGCACTGTGTTTGCCAGTTTGACCGCCATGTTCACCGGATTGGTCATCGGCCCGCTCGTCATCAGCCGTCTGCGTGAATTTCAGATTAGCCAATACATCCGCGAAGAGGGCCCCAAGGCCCACCAGAAAAAGGCCGGCACTCCCACCATGGGCGGTCTACTGATCGTCGTCTCCATCGTCGTCCCGACCCTGCTGTGGGCTGATTTGAGCAATCGCTTCGTATGGATCGCGGTTTTTGCCGCCTGCGCTTTCGCTGCCATTGGCTTTTCCGATGACTACACCAAGGTTGTGAACCGGCGCAATCTGGGTCTGACGGCCAGGCAAAAGCTTGGGCTGCAAATTCTGGCCAGCGGGCTGATCGCGGTCGCGCTGATTTTTATGCAGATGCGCGACCTCTACTCCACTCGGCTGACCGTACCCTTCTTCAAGCAGTATCATCCCGATCTGGTCCTTCGAGCCTTCAAACAAGACCCGCATCTGTGGCCGCTGGCCTTTCTTCCGTTCATCGCCTTCGTGATTTTGGTGATTGTGGGATCGAGCAACGCCGTCAACCTTACCGATGGACTGGATGGCCTCGCCATCGGGTGCACCGTCATCGCGGCAGGAGCTCTCACCGTGCTGACCTATGTCAGCGGTCACGCCACGTTCGCGTCGTATCTCGATCTGCCGCGCATGCCGCAGGTGGGCGAACTGACGATTTTTTGCGGCGCGATGGTGGGAGCGGCGATCGGCTTTTTGTGGTACAACGCGCATCCCGCCGAGGTTTTCATGGGCGATGTGGGGTCGCTGGCGCTCGGCGGAGCGATTGGTACGGTGGTCGTGATCATCAAGCAGGAATTGCTGCTGCCCTTCATTGGGGGAGTATTTGTGATCGAAGCGCTTTCGGTGATCCTGCAGGTCGGGTCGTACAAGCTACGCAAGAAGCGGATCTTTAAAATGGCGCCGCTTCATCATCACTTTGAACTGCTAGGGTGGTCAGAATCAAAGATCATCGTGCGTTTCTGGATTGCGTCGCTGGTCTTCGCGCTGTTCGCGCTGACTACTTTGAAATTAAGATAGGATTTTCATCCCAGTGATTGCAGATCCGCAGAGCAAAACATGAAATCGGTTTCCTCTGGGCGTCGCGTCTCTGTGGAAAATGACTTGATGGAACTGAACGGCAAACGCGTGTTAGTTGTCGGCCTAGGCAAATCCGGCGTGGCTTCGGCATTGTTTCTGAAGGCCCACGGGGCGCGCGTGACTGTTTCTGACGCCAAGCCTCAAGAACAGCTAGGGGAGGAAATTCCGCTGCTGCTCGACCATGGCATTGTCGTAGAAACCGGCGGTCACGGCCACCGGACGTTCCAGGGTCAGGACCTGATTGTGGTGAGCCCGGGCGTGCCCCTGGACACGCCTGTGCTGCTGCAGGCGCGCTCCCTGGGCGAAACCGTCATTGGAGAAGTCGAACTGGCCGCGCAGTTCTTGCCGGGAAGCATTGTCGCCATTACCGGCTCGAACGGCAAGACCACCACCACCGCCTTGACGGGCGAAGTGGTCGCGGCTGGCGGCTTTGCCACCGTGGTGGGAGGCAATATCGGTACGCCTGCAATCTCACTGGTCGAGCACTCGACTCCCGAGACCGTCGCGGTGCTTGAAGTTTCGAGCTTCCAGCTCGAGACGATTCAAACCTTTCGCCCAAAAATTGCCATGGTTTTGAACGTCACGCCCGACCACCTGGACCGCCATCGCACCTTCGCTGCCTACGTGAATGCCAAGGCGCGCATCTTCGAGAACCAGCAGGCCGAAGACTTTGCTGTGCTAAACGCCGATGATCCGACTTGCGTGCAGATGGCGGATCGCACCCGGGCGCAAGTTTTCTGGTTCAGCCGCAAGAAGGAAGTGAACCAAGGGGCCTACGCGAGCGGCGGCCGGATGCTGTTCCGCGGTTCCGGCGAGGCCCGAGAGATCATGCTGCTATCCGAGATCCCGCTGAAAGGAGCGCATAACGCGGAGAACGCGCTGGCTGCGGTGTGCGCGGGCGCGCTCCTCGGCTGCCCGCCGGGAACAATCCGCAAGGCCGTGCACGACTTCAAGGCAGTCGAGCATCGTCTGGAGTATGTCGCCACCCTGCGGGGCGTCGAGTATTACAACGATTCCAAGGCCACCAACGTGGATGCCACGATCAAGGCCCTGGAATCTTTCTCGGCGAACATCCACCTGATCCTCGGCGGGAAAGACAAAGGCAGTGACTACACCGTGCTCAACGATCTGCTGGGCCAGCGGGTGAAGCGCGTCTACACCATCGGCGCAGCGGCCGCGAAGATTGAGTCGCAGATCGTTTCGGCGCAGCGCGCGGGCGTAGAAGTGGTTCATGCTGAGACGCTCGAAACGGCAATCAAACGCGCCGCAGCGGTGGCTGAGCCCGGCGATGTTGTGTTACTGGCGCCAGCCTGCGCCAGCTTCGACCAGTTCCGCAACTATGAGCACCGTGGGGCGCGGTTCAAGGAGATCGTAGGGGCGCTGGTGGCGGAGAAGTAAAGGCTTTCCCACCTCCCACGAGCTGCAAAATGCGCGAAACCGCGGGCTCGAGGTAACGCGTTCACCCGCTGCCGGTCTCCGAGGAACCAAGACAAGCAACAATCAAGAATCCACAAGCAAAATTCCACCCGCCTCCGTGATGAAATAAGAGCCCTCCATGGCAAAGCGTGTCAGTGTCGATGGCTGGCTGTTCACGGTCACTCTGTTGCTGGTGTTCGTGGGGCTGGTTATGGTGTTCAGCGCCTCGGCCGTCATGGCGAAGGATCGCTACGGCTCCGGCTACTACTTCGTGTTGCGGCAGATGGTCTGGGCGGTGGGCGGGATTGTGGCCATGGTGGTCGCCATGAAGGTGGATTACCGCCGCTATAAGAATCCCGCAGTTGTGTTCTCCGCACTGGGCATCACGGCTTTCCTGCTGATCGCAGTTTTCTTTCTTGACCGCGCCCACAACACCCATCGCTGGATTCACTGGGACGGCCTTTCTTTTCAACCGTCGGAACTGGCTAAGCCAGTCCTGATTCTTTTTCTTTCCTTTTTCTTGGAGAGTCGCACCCGGTCCATGAACGACTTGCGGAACACCCTGCTGCCAGCCGTCATTCCGACGGTGGTTTTTCTGGGGCTGATTGTCCTGCAGCCTGATCTGGGTACCGCGATCGCTTGCGCAGCCATCACCGCGTGCATTTTGTTTGTCGGCGGCCTGGAGTTGAAATATCTCGGGTACGGCTTGGCGGCATCTTTGCTTCCGCTCTACTTTCTGATTTTTCATGTCGCCTATCGCCGGGAGCGCATTCTGGCTTTCCTCAATCCTTATTCTGATCCGCAGCGAGCAGGGTTCCACATTATTCAATCGCTCATTGCCGTGAGCACCGGCGGCATCGGCGGCGTAGGGCTGATGGAAGGGAAGCAGAAACTCTTTTACTTGCCGGAACCACACACCGACTTCATCTTTTCCGTGATCTGCGAAGAATTGGGGCTGGTGGGCGCGATTGTCATCATCGCGCTTTTTGCCATCTTCCTCTGGCGGGGCGTACGCACGGCTCTCCGTACCCACGATATGTTTGGCCGCTTTCTGGCCGTGGGCATCACCAGCATGATCGTCGTGCAGGCCTTCATCAACATCAGCGTCGTGCTAGGGTTGATGCCGACCAAAGGCATCCCTTTGCCCTTCGTCTCCTATGGCGGGTCGTCGTTATTCATTACGCTGGCCTGTGTGGGCGTGCTGCTGAACGTCAGCAAGCAGGCGGAGTGAATCGAAAACACCTTAAGGAGGGCCGCTCCTGAGGCGAGCCGGGCGATCGAAGCTCGGTAGTCTGAACTTGATTCCGGTTATAGTCACTGCATGCGTGCCATACTGGCGGGAGGCGGGACCGGCGGACATGTGATTCCGGCGCTCGCCATCGCGCAGGAACTCCAGAAGACCTACGGCGCGGAACTGCTGTTCATCGGCACCGCGCGTGGAATCGAGAATCGGCTGGTCCCGGAGGCAGGATTCTCTCTGCGCCTGATTGAAGTCGGCGCTCTGAATCGCGTAAGCCTGGCGACCCGATTTAAAACATTCCTTGGGTTGCCGGGAGCCGTGATGGCTGCCCGCAGAATGCTTTCTGAGTTCCAGCCCGATGTGGTGATCGGAGTCGGGGGATACGCTTCCGGACCGGCCATGCTGGCTGCGATCCTGGAACGGACTCCAACCTTGGCGTTTGAGCCCAACGTCGTGCCCGGCTTCGCCAATCGCATGGTGGCGCGATGGGTCTCCGGGGCGGCGGTGCATTTTGAGGAAACTGCCAGGTATTTTCGCAACGCGGAAGTGACGGGTGTGCCCGTGCGCCAAGCGTTCTTTGACATGGCCGAGAAGGGCCGGGGGAGCGAAAAAAACACGCTGCTGGTGTTTGGTGGAAGCCAAGGAGCGCATGCCATTAATCTGGCAATGATGCAAGGCTTGCCGGAACTGCTGAAACAGACGCCGGGCCTCCACATCATCCATCAGACCGGAGAGCGCGACTACAATGACGCGCAATCCGCCTATCAGCGGATGGGCGCCTCGGCAGAGGTGTCCCGATTTATCAACGACATGCCTAGTTTTTTCGCTCTGGCAGATTTGCTGCTTTGCCGATCCGGAGCGAGTACAGTGGCAGAGATCGCCGCCGCCGGGAAGCCGGCGATCTTTGTGCCTTTTCCTCGCGCCGCAGACGATCACCAGCGATTCAACGCGCAGGCGCTCGAACGGGCCGGCGCCGCCGTGGTTCTGGAAGAAACCAAGTTGGACGATGTTTGGCTGGCCGAGACTGTCAGTGCTCTGCTGGGAGATCCCGCACGGCTCGAACGCATGAGTCGGGCGGCGCGGAGTTTGTCGCACCCCCACGCGGCTCGAGACATTGCGGCGATGGCGGCCCAGTTGGCGGGCCTTCCCGGCTAGCCCAGGATCGAATTCGGGTTGGGCGGATTGAATTTGGGATGGATCGGTGTTGCTCCGGGGCTAGTTGACGACCCATGTTTGCCAAAATTCAGCGCGTTCATTTCGTAGGGATCGGCGGCATCGGCATGAGTGGTATCGCCGAGGTCCTGCTGAACCTGGGCTATCGGGTCTCCGGATCGGACTTAAAAAGCTCCGCCATCACTCAACGCTTGGCGACTCTGGGCGCGGTGATTTTCGAGGGCCATGCCGCCGAGAATATCCCCGGGTCCGAGGTGCTGGTTACCAACTCCGCCATCGCTCCGGACAATCCGGAGGTCGCCGAGGCGCGCAAGCTCCACATCCCCGTCATCCAGCGGGCCGAGATGCTGGCGGAGCTGATGCGCTTGAAGTACGGCATCGCCATTGCCGGTATGCACGGCAAGACCACGACGACGTCGATGGTCGCTGCGGTACTGGCTGCCGGCGGGCTGGATCCCACCGTGGTCGTAGGCGGCCGCGTCGACGCCCTGGGTTCAAATGCGCGCCTGGGGAAGTCGCAATATCTGGTTGCCGAAGCCGACGAGAGCGACCGCTCGTTCCTGAAGCTGTCACCGATTCTTTCGGTCGTGACTAACATCGACCGCGAGCATATGGACTGTTACCGCAACATGCGTGACGTGAAGCGGACTTTCTTGGATTTCATGGATCGCGTCCCTTTCTACGGCGGAATCGTGGTTTGCAATGACGATCCACTCTTACGCCGCTTGCTGCCGCAAGTCCGGCGAAGGGTACTAACCTACGGGACCCGGCGCGGCTCGGACTTCCACATCAAGCCGGGAGATGCTGCGTTCGACACCGCAGAGGGTAGGCCCGTCAGCCGCTTCCAGGTGAGCTACCGCGGGCAAGATCTGGGCGAGTTTCGCCTGCATGTGCCTGGAGCACACAACGTTCTGAACGCGACGGCCGCGATTGCCGTGGGAATCGGGCTGGACATTCCGGCGGAGCAGATTCGCACGGCTTTGGAGAACTTCCGCGGCGTGGACCGCCGCTTCCAGTTGCGCGGAAAGGCGGCCGCAGTCAGCGTGATCGACGATTACGGTCATCATCCTACGGAAATTCGCGCCACCCTGGCGGCCGCCCGCCAGTGCGGCTTCCGTAAGATTCATGTGGTGTTCCAGCCGCATCGCTACACGCGCACCCAGTTGCTCATGGACGAATTCTCGACTGCGTTTGCGAACGCCGACTCACTCTTTGTTCTCGACATCTATGCCGCCAGTGAACCGCCGATCGAAGGGATTACGGGCGAAGTGCTGGCGCGGCGAATTGGCGAAAAAGGAACCAAGGCTGTCTCCTATGCCGGCTCTTTCGCGGAGGCCGTGACCTTGGTTTCGGCGGTCGCCGAACCGGGCGATATGGTCCTCACTCTGGGCGCTGGCAGCGTGTCCCAGATTGGCCCGATGATCCTCGAAAGGCTCGAGGCAGGGCACGCGGAGCCGGCGCCGTCGGCCGCCACGGTCTCTGACTAGCCTGTCCGTTTTCAGGCCATGGAGGGACGGGCCTGTGCAAAACGAACCAAATTTTCTCTATCTCATCCAGAAAAAAGCAGTTATAGTAGTTTTCGCTCTCGATTCACCACGACAATTGACCTGAGTTGATGGCTCGGAAAACCGGTTCCACCATCTCGCAGGAAGAGGTATACCCCACGGCCGGCGAGCCGGTGCGCGAAGAATTGGATGACGCGCGCCTGCTTGACTTGGACGTGGAGGACGAATCGCCGTTTCTCCGCGGACAAAAGCGTGTCTCGGTCCGCCGCGGATCACTCCCCAAAAAAACCGCCAGTCGTCTGACTTGGGGCGCCATGGCTCTGACTCTGGTACTGCTGTGCGGCATGGCAGTTGCCGCTCTCTATCATTACGGCGAACGCTCATGGCGTTTTCGCGTGGACTCGAGTGACGACATTGAAATCAGCGGCCTGGACAATGTGACCCGCTCCCAGGTCGTTGAGGTGATGGGTGGCGATATTGGCCGCAACATCTTTTTCATTCCCCTGGCCGAGCGCAAGAAGCAACTGGAGCAGATTCCATGGGTCGAATCCGCCAGCGTGATGCGCTTCGTTCCCAACCGTCTGCGAGTTGAGATTCACGAGCGCACGCCGGTGGCGTTTGCTCGCGTGGGCTCGAAGATCCTGCTGGTGGACGCGACCGGCACTCTCATGGAGTTGCCTGCGGCGGGCAAGAAGAAATACTCCTTCCCGGTGATTTTGGGAACCAATCCCGGAGAACCGCTATCCACCCGTGCTGCACGCATGAAAATCTATTGCGATGTGATGAGGCAGCTCGATTCGAGCGGTGCGCACTATTCCCAGGACCTGAGCGAGGTGGACCTCTCCGCTCCGGACGACGTGAAGGTCCTGGTCAGCGACCCGCAAGGGGAGGTGCTGGTCCACCTCGGATCTTCCGACTATCTGGATCGCTACAAGATCTATGTCACTCACGTGCAGCAGTGGCGCCAGCAATTCGTCAAGCTGGAGTCAGTCGACCTGCGCTACGATCGGCAGATTATCGTCAATCCGGACCTGGGCGGTGCCATGGAACCGGCTCCGCTTTCGCTTTCCGCGGTCAAAAATGCCATGGCAGCGGGAGTGAAATCGGCGGCCCTGGCCAAGTATGAGAGGCTTCCGGCAAAGCCGCTGCTAATCCCGTCCCCGGCAAGGGCGTCTGTGAAACCGCCATCCGCTGCAAAATCTACAAAAGACGCCCGTCGCCGGTCTACGGCAAAAGCCACCGCCAACGCTCTACGGGCGACGAAGCACGCAAGGAAGCACGCGCCTCCGAAATCGCAGGCGGCGGCACAGAAAGCAAACCCAGCCGCGCTCCCGCAAAGTTCGCAAGTGGCGGCCAAGAAGAAACCAAGCCCGGCAATTGCCAAGGGCCAGGAACAACCATAGGCATGGGAAACCAATCCGGAAATCTATTGACGGCAATCGATGTGGGCAGCGCCAAGACCTGCGTGCTCGTCGCGGAAATCGCCGAAAGCGGCTTGCGCTATCGTGGCCATGGTGTGACCGAGTCCCGGGGATCGCGCAAGGGCGTCATCGTGGAGTTGGATAAGGCCGTAGCCTCGATCCAGAGAGCGGTCGAGCAGGCGGAAGACGTGGCCGGCGCAGCGATTGAACATGCGCTGTTGGGCGTCGCCGGTTCACACGCCCGCGGAGTGAATACGCACGGCGGAATCAGCTTCGGCACCCGCGCCCGCGAAATTGGACGCGACGAAATCCGCATGGCAGTGGAGAAGGCTCGCGCGATTCCCCTGCCTGCCGACCGCGAAATCCTGCATCTGTTGCCACAGGAGTTCATTCTCGACGAGCAGAGCGGTGTGCGTGACCCGCTGGGAATGATGGCCACGCGTCTGGAAGTCCGCGTGCACATGGTCACGGCCGCTGCGAGCGCCACGCAAAATGTCATCACCGCGGTGAACCGCGCCGGCGTTCACGTGGATGACACCGTATTTGAGCCGCTGGCCGGCGCGGATGCCGCGCTTCGCGCCGATGAGCGCGAACTGGGCGTGTGCCTTGCCGATCTGGGAGCCGGTTCCACCAGCCTGATTGTGTTTCAAGACGGCGCGGTGGCGCACACCGGCGTCGTTCCTATTGGCGGCGATCATTTCACCAGCGATCTGTCGGTCGGTTTGTGTACGCCGGTGAATGAAGCGGAAAGAATCAAGAAGCTTTATGGCAATGCCATCGTCACTCTCGTGCCGGAAGGCAATGAAGTCGAAGTTCCCTCGGTTGGCGACCGGCCCTCGCGGCTGATTTCGCAGCGCATGGTAGGAGAAATTCTCGAGCCGCGGGCGCGCGAGCTGTTCGAAATGCTGCGCGACAACTTGCGCCACGCCGGCATGCTTGATCTTTGCTCGGGAGGAATCGTGCTGAGCGGCGGCGCTTCGCGCTTGCCCGGAACCCTGGAGATTGCCGAATCCGTTTTGCGACGTCCCGTGCGCCTGTCCTGGCCCACGCCGCTGGCGAAAATGCCGTCAACGTTGGCCGAGCCCGAGTATGTCACGGTTCTCGGCATGGTGTTCTACGGGCATCGGGCGCGAACCGCACGCGGCCATCAGCAGGATCACTGGGGTTCGAAGCTCAAGGCCATGTTTGTGGGCAAGGGCGCCTAGGGACCGAGAGAGGAGGCACGGTGTTACGAGAAGAAACAGAATCCGCCTCCGAAACATTTTCGGAAGCGGCCGGCTGCCGTCTTGCCACTGCGCACTCTCTGCGGTGGCATTCGGAGCGGGCGAGGGATCGGGGCTTCTGTGAGCAGGAGTTTGAGGGAACGGGCAACAAAACCAAGTAACCAAATTCACTTTACGGTGGCGCATATGAAAAAAGAGACTGACATTCGCATCAGCTTTAATGAAGAGGCCCGCAACGACGCCAGGATCAAGGTCATCGGGGTGGGCGGGGGCGGCGGCAACGCAGTTAATCGCATGATTGATGCCGGCATGGAAGACATTGAGTTCGTCGCGGCCAACACCGATCTGCAGGCGCTACGCATGTCGCGCGCGCCGGTGAAGATTCAGCTTGGCGTCAAGCTCACCAATGGCTTGGGCGCGGGCGCCAGCCCGGAAATCGGCCGCAAAGCGGCGCTCGAGGACTCCGACAAGATTATCGAAGCGCTCGAAGGCGCGGACATGGTGTTTGTCACCACCGGTCTTGGCGGCGGCACTGGCACCGGCGCAGCTCCCATCATCGCATCGCTGGCCAGCGAAATGGGCGCGCTTACCGTCGCCGTGGTCACCAAGCCGTTTGCCTTCGAGGGCAAGCGCCGGATGCAGCAGGCCGAGCGCGGTGTCTCCGAGCTGATGGAGTCGGTGGACACGACCATCGTAATCCCGAACGAGAAGCTGCTGGCCGTGGCGCAGGATGCCGGCTTCTTCGAATCGTTTCGCGTCGCCGATGACATCCTGCGCCAGGGCGTGCAGGGAATCTCCGACATCATCACCATTCCCGGCATCATCAATCGTGACTTCGCGGACGTAAAGGCGATCATGGCTGGCATGGGCTATGCGGTGATGGGCGCGGCCACGGCCAGCGGCACGCGGCGCGCGATTGAAGCCGCGCAAAAAGCGATCGCTTCGCCGCTACTCGAAGCGGGGGCGATCGACGGCGCTCGCGGCATCCTCATCAATATCACCGGTTCGGCGTCGCTCAAGCTTGCCGAAGTGCAGGAAGCTTGCACCATCATCCAAAGTGCCGCGCATGAAGATGCCAACATCATTTTCGGTGCGGTGCTCGACGAAAAGATGAAGGACTCGGTGAAAATTACCGTCATCGCAACCGGATTCAAAGATGGTGACGGGGTGCGCCGCCGCTCGGAGGCGGCTCGCGCCAGCTTTGCCGTGTCGCGAGACGTTGAGGATTTCCCCGAGACCGCGTCGGAACCCGAACCGCCTGCTCCCCCCCGGGTGATGGAGCACGCCGCCACGGAGGTGGTTTCGACCGAACCGGTCTCACTCGATGCCATGCGCACCGCCATGATCGCCAACTTTGAGCAAGAGGACTTGGATGTTCCGGCATTCCTACGCAAACGCGGCGAAGTGATCTAGCGCTGCCGGCAGCTGCCGGGTTTTTCATCCTTCGGGAGGGTGCTTCAGGGTAGCGTTCCGTAATAACCCTTTGGGTGCCTCGGAATGGCGGGCACAACCCCGCCAGACTCCGGCGCGGGTCGGGCCTCAAGTGAATACGACCGTCTTCTTCCCGTAGAGCAGAATCCGGTTCTCGACATGCCAGCGAACCGCGCGCGAAAGCACGACCTTTTCCAAATCGCGTCCCTTTTGCAGCACGTCGTCAAGCGAATCGCGATGCGAGATGCGCACCAGGTCTTGCTCGATAATCGGGCCGTCGTCGAGAACTTCCGTGACGTAGTGGCTGGTGGCGCCAATCAGCTTCACTCCCCGCTCAACCGCCTGGTGGTACGGTCTGGCGCCGACAAACGCCGGCAAGAACGAATGGTGGATGTTGATGATGCGCTGCGGATACTCACCGACAAATTGGGGCGAGAGAATCTGCATATAGCGCGCCAACACGATGAAATCCGGAGAATGCTGCCTGAGCAAACTCAGGATCTTCTGCTCCGCCNNCCGGAATTTCGCAGGCGAGTTCGCCGCTCTTCTGCCGGTAGAGTAAGTCCACCAGGCAGTGGTCGTACTTCGAGGCCAGAATTGCCATCCTGGGCCGATAGTTGGACTGCGCGAGACGCCAAGTCATACCGAATTTTTCCGCGATCGGCGAGAAGCGCTTGCCAAACTCGGTCAGATCAAAGTCGAACTGCGCCGGATCAAACTCCACCCGCATCAGAAACAGGTTGGAAGTGTCATCGCCGTGTTCATCGGCGTGCAGGATGTTGCCGTTGTGGCGGAACACAAAATCGGCAATGGTCGCAACCAAACCCTTTTGGTCGGGGCAGGTGATCAGCAGAATGGCGGTGTTCTTCATGGCTGGTTCAAATTCGCCCGGATGAGGCTCGCTCCATCATACCGACCGCGCGCCGCCCGGACATTCGGTCGCCGCGCGACCGCGGCGCTGGCTCAATGCTGGCCATCTTCATCCCATGGCCAGCTCATCCGGCGATTCGAGCGGCGTGCCGCAGCGCCGGCAGATCACCGCCGAGCAATCGCCGCAGATAAGCGGATCCACCACTTCCAGGCTGCATCGCGGGCAATACAGAGGTTCCGGCTGGGGCGCGGCCTGGTCCGAGGACTGTGGCGTTTGTTCCATATGGCTCGCAAATGTAGCATATCCTCCAGGTACTGTTGCGCCCGCTGGTGGTGGTCTTTCGGTGTTGCCGAACACACAAGGAGAGGAACTTGCCTGAAAAATCCCTCAATCCCGACGAGAAGCTGCAGCTGGAATTTAACCGATGGGCCACCGCTGGCGAAGGCGAGAAGATGGAGCGCCATCATCTCGACATCACGGAAAAAACCATCCGCCTGATGGATCTGCGCCCGGGGGAGCGCGTCCTAGACCTAGGCTGCGGCGCGGGCTGGGCCACGCGCCTGCTGGCACGCCTGGTGGCCGACGGGCCCGAAGGTTTTGGGCAGGTCGTAGGTCTGGATATTTCCGATGAAATGATCCGCAGTGCGCGCACAGCATCGAAGGACTTTGAGAACATTCTCTACGTCTGGGGATCGGCCCAGCAGATTCCCTGGGAAGAGAACTTTTTCGACAAAGTGCTCTCGGTTGAATCCTTCTACTACTATCCCGATCAGGAACGGGCTCTGCACGAACTGTTCCGCGTGATGGCGCCGCACGGGCGCATGTTTCTCCTCATCAACTTATACAAAGACAATCCATACTCCCTGCAATGGGTGGATCAGCTGAAAGTGCCGGTGCAGGTTCGCTCAGAAGCGGAATATGTCGAGCTACTGAAAAAGCATGCCTTCGAGAATGTCGAGGCGCGACGCATTCCGGACGATACACCGACGCCTGACGACTACCAGACGAAGTCTTTTCGCAACCTGGAAGACCTGCGCGCATTCAAGCGGATTGGCGCGCTGCTGCTGATGGCCTCGAAACCCGACCTGCGCACACCTGCGCCCGGGTACACAATTTATTGAAACCTAGACCGGAGAAAGCTGTTGGTTACTCAATTCCCAGTTGCTTCCGGGCATCCGGGCTCAGGCGCTCGGGTGTCCAGGGCGGAGTCCAAACCACATTCACCGAGGCATTGCGGATACCAGGCAACTGCTCGAGTCGGGCCTTCACCTGATCCCCAATCATGACGTGCGAGGGGCAGCCCTGCGAGGTTAGCGTCAGGTCCACGGACACATCCTGCTTCTCGGTCTCTGGTTCCCCGGTCGCCGGCTCCAGGCGGACGTTGTAGATCAGACCCAGGTCCACGATATTGACCGGGATCTCCGGGTCATAGCACTGCTTCAGAGCATTGAGAACTTCGTCTTCTGTGACCATAAGTCTCCTGGGAACCCGGACCGGGCGCGAACTCACCCGGCTGCCTTTCAGTTTACCTCATCCCGGTTGCGCCTTTGACTTCCAGGAGTTCGGCCCCTCCGGCTTCGTTCGGTTTTGATATGGTATGAAACGGACGGGAGGAGTGCGGAGTTGAAGAAAAACATACAGATTGCGCTGCTCGTAGCCATCCTCTTGGCGGCCCTGCGCACGGGCTACACTCTCTACGAGCGCCATGCCGAAGCTGTCGAACAGACCAGAAAGCAGCCGCCGCCGCTCAACCCCGACTACTACGTAGTCCCTAAGAAACTCTATCCCTATGATCTGAAGTCCGCAAAACAGCTGACCCAGCAGCCGGTATGGGTCAAAGTCGGCTACAGCAGCACTTACTATCGGTACGATCTGAAGAGCCATCACGCCGATTTTGCCCACGAGGCCGGCCTGTTGCTGCCCATCGAAGAACTGAGAGTCCAGGACGTCGTGACCGACGTCGCACCCAGCGCGCCCGATCAGCGCCAAGTCATGGCCGTATTCGAGAAGGATGGCAAGACCTATGCCTTTTCCATCGGCTCGGTCAAGGACGACACGTACAAAATCTATTCCGACGACATGTTCTACATTCAGGACCCGCACGAACTCTACCGCCACTGGCCCCCGGATATCTGGGCCGCCATCGATCAGCACGAAGTCAAGACGGGGATGAACGAACTGCAGGCGGATTTCGCGATCGGCCTTGGAATTCCGGAAGGCTCCGGCGATTCCGAAGAAAAAACCGTCAACTATTCAGATGGTGGTAAGCCGCTCAGCGTTACCTACCGAAAGGGCAAGGCCGTCGAGATTCGGCCAGGTTCCTGATACCCGCCGGTCCTGCCCCGGGAGCGCTCAGGCGACGCGTCGTCCACCCTCACTTCAGCAGGGGCGAATTTTCGTCCGCGGCTTTCTCTTCATCGCCGTGAATTGCCCCGTCGTCTTTGGCATAGAAAGAGCGGTGCTGGCTGTCCAGCTGTTGGGGGGTTAGAGCCAATTCGAATCCGTCCTTGTGCGAGTGAAAACTAACCGTGTAGTCGCCCTGTTCGGGATTGACCATGCGACGGGTGAACGACCCGACGTGTACCAGATCGTTGAGGGATGTCGCGTAGTGGCCATTCTTTTTCTGATACTGCCGCTCGGCCCGCAGAACCGTCCGCATATAGCCCAGGGCCGCTGCTTCCGAATCCGATCGCGCCGGGTCTCCCCGGAACTTTGGCTGGTACGGGGTCTGAGCAGAGGCAAGCAATCCACACGTCACAAGCAGAGCGGCGACCCCAGCAAATCTTCCAAGCGCCATTCTCATAAGTTCTCACTCCCAGGAAAGGACATCCCATGTTACCGCGGTAATTGTCTTTCCGTTCCCGAACCTTTCATCCGACCCGGTTTGCAGTTACTCTTTCCACAGACCCAAATAGGAAATTATGAAACCAGCAATGGCCAAGAAGCCGCTTATCCGAATCGCCGTCGTAGAGAGTGATCCGCTGCGTTTTGTTGGGTTCCGGGCCCTGTTTGACTCTGAGCCGGACTTCGAGCTGATTTCCGCTTCCCTGCCTGATATCACTGCGTTGCAGGGCATCGATCTAATCCTTTTGGGCAACCGCAACGGCCACAATTTGTTTGATCTGATGGCCAGCCTCAAAGCCTCGCGGCCCGATCTGCGTATCATCGTCACCGGGTCCGGCATGGATGAAGAAACCATCCTCAAAGCCATTGCTTCCGGCGCCAAAGGCTACGTGGACGAAGCCGCCTCGCCCAAAGAGTTCGTGCAGGCGATCCGCATTGTAAACCAGGGCTCCGTCTGGGCCCCACGCCGTGTGCTTTCCATGTTCATCGAACGCGTTAGTTCCTCTCCCGGGCGTATTTTCCCTGCTGGCCGCGTCACCTTCACCGACCGCGAGAAGGAAGTGCTGGAGATGCTGGTCGCTGGCCGCTCCAACAAGGAGATCGGCTCTGCTTTGGGCATCGAGGAGCGCACCGTAAAGGCTCACGTGGCCAAACTGATGCGCAAGGTGGGCGTGCAAAACCGGATCGCCCTCTCGGTGCATGCCATCACTCATTCTCTCGTAACGGCCAAGTAGATAGCCTCTTCGTCGTTACTTTGGGACACAGCCTTCGGTAATCTTGTTGACCTGCCGTTCCTACCGCATACTCCATTCACCTACCACAGAACCTGGGAGACGGGGTTGGAAGCGGAGATTAGGGTCACCGTTGCCAGCCCCGATTTTTTTGTCCCGTAAGCCCTGAGTTATCAACAGATCGTCCGGATTGTGCATTTCCAACGCTTTCCTCTCGCCTGAAATCCTTTAAAATAGACCTCGACTCCCAGGGAAATCTCAGCAATGTCGAGGAAAAATGAAAAACCTGCTAATTCTGTGCATAGTAGTGTGCCTGGCCGCCTTCTCAGTTGCGGCCGATGACGGCGAGAATGAAAGCAAGGCTGTCGACCGCATCCAAGCCGCAGCGGACGTTCTTAACGAGATTCAAGGTACCCCCGACAATGGCATTCCGTCGGAGGTGCTGGGCTCGGCCGAATGCGTAGCGGTTGTGCCCTCCTTGCTGAAGGCCGGGTTCATCGTGGGCGCTCACTACGGCCGAGGTGTGGCCAGTTGCCGCACCCCCAAGGGTTGGAGTGCTCCGGCGTTTTTCACCGTGGAAGGTGGCAGTTTCGGATTGCAGATCGGCGGCCAGGCCGTGGACCTGGTAATGCTCATCATGAACCAGAACGGCATGAAGAATCTGCTCTCCAGCCAGTTCAAACTGGGCGCCGATGCCAGCGTGGCCGCGGGCCCGGTGGGCCGGCATGCCGCCGCCGACACCGACTGGAAGATGCGCGCGGAGGTTCTGAGCTATTCCCGCGCGCGCGGCATATTCGCTGGTCTGGAACTGAACGGCGCCGTGATCAAGCAGGACAAGGACAGCACGCGCGAATTTTACGGACGCATGGTGCCGTTTCGGACGTCGCTGATTGGAGAGATTGATCCGCCGGCGGGAGCGAATGCGTTCCTGACGACGCTGGCGCGGTGGGCGCAGGATGCGGCGAAGTAAGGATGCGAGCCAAACGCGCCCTTCGGTCGCTTGCGCTCGCTCAGGGCAGGCTCAGTTGGGTCGCGGGGCTCGCCCAGATCCTTCGGCGACGAT
>PKYX01000515.1:718-2543 GCA_003132825.1 Acidobacteriaceae bacterium | reverse complement strand
GCCTTCTCGGCGACAATCCTCCTCGCCATGCACCGCTTGCCGCAGGGCAGGTGATAGCATGCTGACCGTGCATATCCGACCACGCTTTCTGGAGTGTGCTGGCCTGATTCTCTTGCTGTCGGTAGGGGCGACGGCGTCGGACGAGGACCAAACCAAGCGGCTCAATCAGGAGNNCAATATGACGCGGGGCATTATCCGGAGGCGGCGGCGCAACTCGAGAGGCTGCTCGACGAAGTGCCGCAGAGTTTCGAAGTGCACGAGCTATTGGGAATGGTCTATGCGGGAGAATCCCAAGACACTCTGGCGAACCAGCAGCTTGAGGCGGCAGTGCGCCTGAAACCCGGTTCGGCTGCGGCGCGAACCAACCTGGCCGCCAATTTGGTTCGTCTCGGAAAATTGGAAACCGCGCAGGAACAATTGAAGAAAGCGGTCGCGCTTGAACCCCGCAGCTTCGATGCCAACCACAATCTGGGAGAGCTCTACGTTCGCATGGGAAAGCTTCCGGAAGCCATCCCATTTCTCAATCAGGCGCAGCAGATCACTGCCTCCTCGTACGACAACGGCTACGACTTGGCACTCGCCTATGTGCTCACAGGAAAACCAGAGCCTGCGCGGACGCTGGTNNGGCGGAGCTGCACAACCTGCTAGGCGAAATCGAGGAAAAAGACGGAAGGTTCGTCGATGCGGCCAATGAATTCGAAACCGCAGCGCACCAGGATCCGAGCGAGAGCAATCTCTTCGACTGGGCCAGCGAGCTTCTACTCCACCGCACGCTTGAACCGGCGATCGAAGTCTTTCGGCAGTCCGCGGAACGCTACCCGAATTCAACGCGGCTGGCGATCGGTCTTGGCATCGCGCTTTACTCGCGCGGCAACTATGACGACTCGATCAAAGCTCTGCTCCGGGCAACGGATCTCAGCCCCTCCGATCCGCGTGGCTACGCTTTTCTCTCGAAGGCGTACGACAGCTCGCCGAGCCAAGCCGATCAGGTCCTCGAGCGATTTCGACGATTTGCTGAACTGCAACCGGACAATGCGCGGGCCAACTATTATTACGCGATGAGTTTGTGGAAGGGGAAGCGAGCTCAGGATCCGAGTCTGGATCTTCTCCGGATCGAATCCTTACTCCGCAAGGCGGCCACTCTCGATCCCAAACTTTCCGAAGCGCGTCTGCAGCTGGGAAATCTTTACTCGGACCAAGCTCGCTACGCCGACGCCATCCCGGAATACGTGACCGAGCTGGACATCGATTCTCGCATCGCCGATGCCCACTATCGGCTGGGGCAGGCGTACGTCCACACTGGCCAAAAAGACAAAGCCCAGGAGCAGTTCCGGCTCTACCAGCAGCTGCGCGCGCAACATATGGCCGATCTCGATAAGCAGATCGCGGACATTCGGCAGTTCGTTTACTCGGAGAAGGAAGGAAATCCGGCGAAGCCATGACGGTCAAGCGATGACCGCTGCGCCTCAACATTATCTTCTTGCTACGGTTGGCCCTGACCGATGATCGATGCATCGCAGAATCGAAGTGGAATCAGAGGCGCCAGCGCCCGCGATGGCGCAACGCTGGCCCGCACTCGCCGCGACTTCCTGCGCAGCGCTGCAGGAGTGGCCTTGGGCAGCACCTTGCGCCGCGCCTCGTGGGCGCGAGCTACAGCCTCTTCCTCAAAAAGAAAAGTCGTGGTCGTCACCTTCGGCGGGGGAGCCCGCGACCAGGAAACATTTGCGCTGGAAGGCCAGGAAAATATTCCGCATATGATGCGCGAGCTCATCCCGCAAGCCACCTTCTTCACCCAAGTTGTGAATCGTGGAATTCTGGGCCACTA
>PKYX01000515.1:0-711 GCA_003132825.1 Acidobacteriaceae bacterium | reverse complement strand
CAGTCATCGATCTTACGGCGCAGGCTTGGGCGCACAAGTAATTCTGCCCAAGCACCTGTTGACCGCGGCGACCTCTGGCCGCCGCAACGAGTATCAGCATTTGCTGCGCGATAATTATGAAACTCCTTTTTACGCGCCGGAACTCGCGGGCAGCGAATTCGAATTGCAACAACTCGAGATGGTGCTGAAAGTCTCGGTCGATGACTTCAAAGGCCATGCCCAGACGTTGTCGAGTCCGGACGAGCTTTCCGTCTACATTGCGCGCCAGTTGATGCGGCAGGTGGCGCCGAGTCTCCTGTGGATCACGATGCACGACATCGACATCGCGCATGCCGGAGCCTACTCGCTCTACGTGGAGGGAATCCGCCGCACCGATCGTTTGTGTTCCGATCTGTGGAAGACGATTCAGCGCGAGCCGGAATATGCCGGCAAGACCACTCTGTTCATCTTGCCCGACTTCGGCCGCGACTCCGACGAGGATGCCGGAGGAAACGGCTTCCAGCATCATCGCACCGGCGACGCTCTCTCGCGGACGACGTGGATGCTGGCCGCCGGTCCGGGCATTCGCGAGGGCNNTGTAGCTTCCATGCTTCCTCGCGATCTCAAACCGGAGCTGTTCGCTGGCTATCCGCCAGAGGCGCGCAAACTGGTCATCGACTATTTGGGAATACTGCAGCAATTGCCGCTCAGTTTTGTGCCCAGCCTGCTCCG
>PKYX01000488.1 GCA_003132825.1 Acidobacteriaceae bacterium | reverse complement strand
CCAGGGTTTTCCGCCATGTGATCTCCGCCATGACCCTGTCAGGAAGTTGAGTTGCTGCGAAGCCGGCTTGCAAGTCCTGAACCGGCGAACACCCGGACGGCATCATGCGATGGGTGGCCGCCGCCATTCGCCGCACTGTGCTGCGAGCACGGCTGCGACCGCCAGGGTTGATTCATCTTCCCAGGGCCGGGCAACAATCTGCACTCCGATCGGCAGGCCTTCCCCCGATTGGCCAACCGGCACAGCTAGAGCGGGCATGCCGAGCAGATTGAACCACTCGGTGTAGCTCCATGCGTCCAAGTATTCAACCGTCTTGCCATCGATAGTCCAACTGCGCTCGCCATGGCGAAAAGCCGGGATGGCCGCCACGGGACACAGCAGGATGGGGTGCTCCGACATCTGAGCGAGAATCCGCGTGCGCACGACGTCGCGCTGAATCCAGGCATCGAGCAGCGTCTGGCCGGTGTGCGGCGGCTCGGCCGAAACCCACCTGATAAATTGCTGGAGAATCGGACTAAGATCGGTTTCCCGGCCATTCGTCAAATCCGCCAGCAACATTCCACCGGCGACGCCAAAAAACTTCCACCAAAGATCCCGGGCCAGATCAAGTCCCTCCGGGCGGAAACCTTCCACCTGAAAGCCGGCCCGGCGCAATGCTTCCGCTGCAGATCGCACGGCGGCGCGAGTTTCGGCGGTGACCGGAGTGCGGCCGTCGTCTTCAAAATAGCCAATGCGAAGTTTCTGCACATCCTCGGCCGCGGGCAGTCGTAAGGGCACGGGCGCAGCCAGCGAATCGCCATCATCAGGCCCCTGCATGGCCTCGAACAATAGGCTCAGGTCAGCCACGGTACGAGCCATCGGCCCGACCACGCCGAGGAGCGAAAACGGGCCGGCCGAAGGGGGGAAGTGCCCGGTCGCCGGAATGCGCCCTGGCGTCGGCTTGAGCCCGCAGATGCCCGTAAAATGGGCCGGCACGCGAATCGATCCTCCCCCATCACTGCCCACTCCTCCCGCCGAACATCCGGAAGCAATCGCCGCCGCTTCGCCGCCGCTCGAACCGCCCGGCGTGCGCAACCGATCCCAGGGATTATTGGTCCGCCCATAGAGAACATTGTCGGTTTCCCAAGCCATCAACAACTCCGGCGTGTTGGTGAGGCCGAGAATGATCGCCCCAGCTGAGCGTAAGCGAGCCACCAGAGGGGCGTCTCGCGGAGCCACGTAGCCCGCCCGCAGCCTCGTACCAGACTCACAGCGCATTCCGCCAACGGCAATCGAACTCTTGATGCTGATCGGAATGCCGTGCAATGGACCCGCGAATTCCCGGCGCATCGCGGCCGCCTCCGCCGCGCGAGCCTGGCGGCGAGCGCCTTCCACGTTCACCTCGACGAAAGCGTTCAATTCGGGGTTCAGCCGTTCAATCTGAGCCAGGTGTGCCTCTAGCAGTTCTACCGGAGACAACCCTTTCCCCCGGATTTGCTCAGCCATGGCCACGGCGGACAGGAAGTTCAGCGCAGGCATCCGGGATCTCACTCGGCGAAAACGTGAGTCTAGCACGCAGGCTTCAGGCCTGGCGGTTTGCTCCGGGCGGGTTCTCCAAAGTATCGTGAAGGGGGGCCCGCCAGGCGTGCCCGGCCCGAGCCCAGCATCCTTGCCACTGGCTTCGCCCGTGAGACTCGATCCCCGGTTAAGGAGAACCATGACCCACCGACACTCCCCTCGTTTCCTGAAGATTGTGGAAGATGCCAGGAGCCGCATTCGCGAAATCAGTATCGACGAAGTACAAGCCAAGCTGCAGGCTGGCGAAAAGTTCATGCTGGTCGACGTCCGGGAGGAAAGCGAGTATGCCAAGGACCACTTGCCCGGAGCCATTCACCTGGGCAAGGGGATTATTGAGCGGGACATCGAAGAGCGCGTCCCTGACCCCAGCACACCCATGGTGCTCTACTGCGGCGGCGGTTTCCGCTCCGCTCTGGCTGCTGACAATTTGCAAGAGATGGGGTTCCGCAACGTGCTTTCGATGGATGGAGGCATTCGCGAATGGCGCGAGAAGGGCCTGCCGTTGACACTAGGATAGAACTGCTGGGGCTTATTTGCGCCGATCCAAGGGCCGCATTCGTGGTAACCCAATCGTTGGTAACTTGATGGAAACACGGCCAAAGCCTCACCATGGTCTTGCCGTCGGTTCGGTCCTCCCGACGGAGGACTAAGACCAGGGGTAGTTCGACCGGCTTTTAGCACCCGCTCGCGCGTTATCCAGGTGGCAGCATGCAGAGAGGAAAACATAATTCGGACGGTGGTTCGGCGCAGTCGGCGGCGGCTTCTCCCGCTCTCGACTCCTTGGGACGTTCCGTAAAGAGCGCATCCTTTCCAGAGGAATTCTGCTTGGAGCTCTCCAAGATGTTTCAGGTGCTCGCAACCGAGGTCGCCCTGTTCCGCGTCGAGGATGGCCAGCTGAAGTTCCTCTACCCGGCTGCCCTGAGGACGGCCGGCTCGATCCCTCTTTCCAGTTCTGCCATTGCCGCTCACACCGCGGTCGGTCAAAAAGCGGAGCTATACAACAACTTTCCACGAATAAAACACGCCAGCATTTTTGAGCACGTAAAGCTGACGCACCAAGACGAGAACTCGTCGGTCGAAAAGCCGATCCAGAAGCTCATGTCCGCACCGGTTCTCGATGCCAAGGGCCACGTCCTAGGTGTAATTCAGATCAGCCGCAAGGGATACGACTTGATTTCGTCCGGCCCGGACTTCACTCTCGAGCAGCTACAACATCTCGAGCGCGCCGCCAGCTTGGCGGCTCGAGCGCCGTTCATGCAGACCAACTTCAAGGCACCTACGAAATAATCTTTGTCTTTGTTACCCGCCGGGCAGTGCGATTCACCCTGCCCGTTGGGCAGGTTTCGACGGGCGACCTTGGAGAACGCAAACCAGCTACTGCACTGGCCATTGCCCCATCCAGGCCGAGCTTCTCCTCCGAAGTGAGCCGCCGAAACGCTCCTTGGGACAGTTTTCCCAGCTCGAGTGGGCCGATCGCCACGCGCACCAACCGCTGCACTTCGATACCGAACTGCGCCAGCATCCGGCGGATTTGCCGGTTCTTGCCCTCATCGAGGACCACTTCGAGCCAGGTGTTGCGTTGGCCGCGCCGCAAGATGCGAGCCGCCTTAGCCCGAAGAGAATCGCCGCCACCGGTCATACCCCGCCCCGCCATCCGTTCCGGAAGAGCGGACTCCGCGATCCCTTTCACCTGAACGTGGTAAGTCTTGTCCAGATGGGTTTGGGGCGCAAGCACCCGGGCCGACCATTCGGAATCGTTGGTGAACAGGAGAAGGCCTTCGCTCGCCTTGTCCAATCGCCCCACGGGCGCAACCCACGGAAGCCCCTCGGCCAGACTGGCGTAGACGGTCTCGCGACCTTGCTCGTCAGCCACCGTGGTCACCAGCCCGCGCCGCTTGTTCAGCATGAGATATACCTTGGTTTCGGCCGTCACCGCCGCTCCATCCACCGCAATGCGGTCCTTTTCCAGATGGACAGGGGTAGCGGGATCGCGGCGAAGTGCGCCATTTAATCGGACTCGTCCTGCGCGGATCAGATTAGAGGCTTGCGAACGTGAGCAGTAGCCTAGCTTCGAAAGGGCGCGCGCCAGACCAATCTGCCGCAAAGAATTTGTGGGCGTCACTTTGTTCGCTCGGCGGAAAACTAGCAGCCAGGAGCTGCCTTGCTGGAATCCGGGACCGGAATCTCGAAGCGCTCTTTCACACGCGCGACAGTTTGTTCCACCGTATCAAAAATCAATCCATGGATCCCCAGTGCGGAGGCGCCCTCGACATTGGCCGCAATGTCGTCGAGGAACAATACCTCCGCGGCGGCCACATTCAGCTTCTCCAGGCAGATCTGGTAAATCGCAGGGTCCGGCTTTACCTGACCCACATCGCAGGAGAAAGTGGAGCTGTCGAATAACGCTAGCCAATCACAATGGGCCGTCAGATAGCGGCTGATCTCGAGGGGCATATTGGAAAGCAGTCCTAAACCGAGACCGGCGCGGCGCAACTGCTCCACCCACTCGATGGTGGCTCGATTCGGTCGAGACCAGCTCTTGGCATCGAGTGCGGTCAGCTCCGCAACTTGCCCGCGGTCCAACACTTGGCCGTCCTCAGCCGCCACAGCGGCCCAGTAGGAATCCCCGTTCAGTTCGCCGCGGTCATAGGGCATCCGAAACTTCCAATAGAGATCCTGAAAGCGCGGAACCTCCAACCCGCAAACCGTGGCCATGATCTCCACATCGGAGGGTTGCTGAGGATGGCAAAGGACGTTTCCGTAGTCGAAAACCACCGCCCGCAACTGAATTTTCCCATCTTTCAATGATCGGCTTGGCCGCATATTCCTCCCTGGAACTAACGATCATACAAGTCGCGGCCCCGCCACACCGCGCCGAGCGATAACAAATCCTGATGGCGACGATAAATAGTTTCAATTTCCGCCATCCTTTGGCAGGCGGGTAGAGTGAACTGCGCGGTTTCTTGCTGCAGCCACCGGGTGGGAACGACTCTGGGGGAACAGAATACGTCAGGTTCCGCTCGCGTGATCGTCACAATCCTGAGCCACCGGCATGACCACGACACCCTCGCTAACCAACGGATTACGCGACCTTTACGCCATGGAGTCGGCGCGCATTCAGAAGGAATTCGCCGCCACCCGAGATGGCCGCGCCGCGCTGGTACAGCGCACGGCGCTCGTCGAGAGTATCGTTTTGCGGCTGTGGAAGGAAATCATCGCACCCGATGAGGCGGAGATCCAAAATCTCGCTCTGGTCGCTCTCGGGGGTTTTGGACGAGGCTGGCTGTTCCCTTACTCCGACATTGATCTCCTGTTTCTCTACTCCGACCACAACATTGAGCAAGCGTACAAGGATAAGGTCCGCCGTTTCTCGCAGGAGATTTGGGATCTACGGATGAAGCTCAGCCCGGCTACGCGCGTTCTTTCCGAGTGTGATCACTTTGATCCGGGGAACGTGGAGTTCACGATCTCGCTGTTCGATTGCCGCTATCTCGCCGGCGACCGGCAGCTGTTCGCGCAACTGCATGACAAGCTGGTTCCGAAACTGGTGATGCGGGAATCCCAAGCCTTGGTGCTGCGGTTGGCCGAGATCACTCGCGATCGGCACGGAAAGTATGGTGGCACGGTTTTTCACCTTGAGCCGAACGTCAAGGAGACTCCTGGCGGCTTACGCGACTACAACGTGGCTTGCTGGTTGGCGCTGATTTCCTCGATGGACAAGCTCCGGGGTTGGCCGGACGCGAATTCCCTGCTGACCGAGCCGGCGCGCCGGCAGTTTGAGCCTGCGCTCGATTTTCTGATGTCGGTTCGCTGCTTCCTGCACTTTCGCCACGGGCGCGACGACAACATGCTGACCTGGGAAGCACAGGACGATGCGGCCGCTGGCAAGATTGGGACTCCAGACACCGCTGTGGTGAGCGCCGCCGACTGGATGCGGGTCTACTTCGGTCACGCCCGTGCCATCCACCGGACCTCCGTGCGGCTGTTGGAGGAGATTCCAGCCGCCCGATCGTCCCTGTACCGGCAATTCCAAAACTGGCGTTCTCGGCTTTCCAATGCGGATTTTTCGGTGGTCGATGGCCTGATTTTTCTGCAGCAGCCATCCGCGCTCTACGATCCCGACCTGCTGCTGCGCTTGTTTGATTTCATGGCCCATCACGGCTTGAAGTTAAGCACCACGACCGAACACCGAATTGAGCAGGTTCTACCCTCGTTGGCGGCGGCGCCGCCCGAGGACCCTGCGGTGTGGCGGTACTTGCAGGCCATTCTCGTGCAACCGCACGCCGCCGACGCGCTGCGTGCCATGCATTCCTTGCGCCTGCTGACCCTCCTGCTGCCGGAACTGAAGCTCATCGACTCATTCGTGGTGCGCGATTTCTACCACCGTTTCACGGTTGACGAACATTCCTTCCTCGCCATCGAAGGCCTGCACCGCGCCAGCCAGTCCACCTCGGAATGGGACCAGCGGTACGGCCGCGTAGTGGAGGAGTTGGAACAACCAGAATTGCTCTACCTAGCCTTGTTGCTGCATGACGTCGGCAAAGGCGTGCCGGGAGAGGAGCACGTTAAGGCTAGTCTGAAAATCGCCGAAGCCTGCCTGCAACGCTTCGGCCTGAGCCCGCCGGACCAGGAGACTGTCGGGTTCCTGATCGCCAGTCATCTGGAGATGTCGGCCACCCTGCGCCGCGATATCTTCGACCCGGAGAACGTCCGCGCATTCGCCGAAAAAGTGGGCACGCCGGAACGTTTGAAAATGCTGTGCCTGCTCACGTATGCGGACATTAAGGCCGTCAATCCCGAGGCCTTGACGCCCTGGAAAGCGGAGAATGTGTGGCAGCTCTATATCGGTGCCACCAATTACCTGAATCGCAGCGCCGATCAGCGGGTGCACGCCGATGCCGATGCCGAAAGCCTGGCCCGGCTAGAGACGCTGGCGCCGGTTGTCGGCAAGAAGGTCAAGACATTCCTCGAGGGACTGCCGAAGCGTTATCTACGGGTCTATCCTCCGGAAGACGTGTTGCATCATGTCCATCTGGCGGGGAGTCTGGCCGACGATCCGGTCCAGCTCGACCTGAAGCGCGGCCGCCATTGGTTTGAACTCACCCTGGTCACCACAGACCGTCCATTTCTATTCGCCAATGTGGCCGGGGCCATGGCGGCCTGGGGCATGAACATCGTGAAAGCGAATGCCTTCTCCAACCAGGCCGGCACCGTAGTCGACACGTTTTATTTTACCGACCGTTTCCGCACTCTGGAGCTGAACCTGCCGGAATGGGAACGCTTCAAGCGCAGCATTTCCGACGTGCTGATCGGCGAGGCTGATCTCGAGCGCATGCTGCGAAACCGCAGTCGATCCGAGGAAAAGAACCGCATCCCAAAGGTCAAGGTCGAGCCCCGCATCACGTTTGATGATCAGTGTTCCTCAACGAGCACACTCATCCAAGTCATCGCGCAGGACCGCCTGGGGCTGCTGCACCGGATCTGTTCGCGCTTTTCGTACCAGAAATGCAATATTGAAATCGCATTGATTGACACCGAGGGACAGATGGCCATTGACGCTTTCTACCTCACCTCGGCCGCGGCCAAGCTTACCGCCGATCATCAGAAACGCCTGGAGGCGGCGTTGGTCGAAGAACTGGCAAGCGAATAATCGGCGGGCTCCTACCTCGATCTACCTCCTGCAGGTCAGGAAGACGGCCGGCGGAGAACGCTCCGTGCCGGCGCTTCCCCAGAAGGGCACCTGCAGCAGCCGCGCGCCGAGCGTCGGTCTAATGTGCCAGGTTGACGCTCCCTTTCAGGTCAATGGTCGCGGACGAACTCCCCACCAGAATACCGAAATCGCCGGGCTCCGCCTTCCACTGCTTGCTGGTCACGTCGTAATAGGAAAGGTCGCGGCGGTCGAGGGTCAGTGAGACCTTCTTGCTCTCTCCCGGCTTCAGTTCCACCCTGGCAAATCCTTTCAGCTCCTTCACCGGACGCGGGACGCTCGAGTGCGTGTCGCTGACGTAGAGTTCCGCCACTTCCGTGCCTTCCCGCTCGCCAGTGTTGGTCACATCAAATGTGACCGTCACCGCATCGCTGCCCTGCACGCTCTGCGGCGTAACCGACAGGTTGCCATACTTGAATGTTGTGTAGGAAAGGCCAAAACCAAAGGGGAACAGCGGCTTGGCACCGCCCTTGTCATATTGGCGATAGCCGAGAAAGATGCCTTCCGCATATTTAACCGATTTGTCGCCGTCATTGGGGTAGTAATTGTCGTACACCGCATTGTCTTCCAAGCGGCGCTCCATGCTGATCGGCAACTTACCCGAGGGGTTGACCTCGCCGAGCAGCACCTCCGCGAGGGCCGTCCCGCCCTCCTGCCCGGGGTACCAGGATTCCAAGATCGCGGGCGTATGCTCGACCCACTGACTCATGTCCACTCCGCCGCCCGAGGTGATCACGACAATCACATTCTTATTCGCCGCGAGCATGGCCTGAATGAGTTCATCTTGGCCAATCGGCAGGCGGAAAGTGCGGTCGGAACCTTCGCTTTCCGTCGTCGGATCAAAGCCCACCGCAACCACCACAGCATCCGCTTTGGAGGCAATTGCCACCGCGTCCGGGTCAACGATCGCATCCGAGCGGACTAGACCCATGCGCAGAGTCGTGCTCCCCCAATTGGCTACCCGATAAGCCTCCAGCCGAACCTGATGCGCGCCGGCCGCAATGTCGAGCACGACATCGCTGACCAAGGACCGATGCAGAGTCCAGTTATCAATCACCAGTTTGTCGTCGAGGAACAGGCGCGCACCGCCTTGTTCGCCCATCGCCTGCAGCACGAGGTGGTAGGTTCCTCGATCGTTCACTCGGTAGTACCCGGTCCAACGCGCCGAATGGAAGTCAGGCGGAAGAGGATGATCCGGGCCATAGCTGACGCGCACATCGGTTCCCGTCCGCACCGGCGGCCCGCTCAAATCGGTGGATGCGAAATACTCCACTTGAAGTCCCGGTTCCGGTCCCGAAGCTTCCGTCGCAAATGTTGTTGCCCGCGCAATCTCAGCGAGGGCCGGGATGCCGCCCTTGTAGACCACCTTGGCGCTGTCGCCTAAAGCGTCGGCCAGACCTTCGAGGTCGTCCATGGCGCTGAACGGGCGCACACCCGCACTGCCACCGCCGACTGGCACCGCGGGATAGGCATCGGGCCCGACGAGGGCCAGAGTCTTGATCTTCGAGCGATCGAGCGGAAGCAGGCCGCCGTCGTTTTTCAGCAGCACCATGCTCTCCCGCGCTGCCTGCAAGGCAACGCGGCTGCCTTCGCGGTTGTAAAGTGGAATGGAAAGGTCAGTCTGGTCGCGATCGANNTCACCGCCGTCCGCAGAATACGGCGAACGTGCTCATCGATGGTGGCCGGGCTCACCTTGCCGGCTTTGACCGCCGGCAGCAAGGTGGCTCGGTTCATAAACTTGCCCGAAGGCATCTCAAGATCAAGTCCGCCGTTCACCGCTGCCACTCCATCGTAGGTTGCGTCCCAGTCCGACATGATGATCCCGTCGAAACCCCACTCCTGCTTGACCACTTGGTTGTTGAGGTAGTCATTCTGTGTCAGGTGCTCGCCGTTGGTCAGGTTATAAGAATCCATGACGGCGCAGACGTGGGCCTGCTTCACCGCGGCTTCGAAGGTCGGCAAGTAGATTTCGCGCATGGTCCGCTCGTCAATGACGGAGTTGACATTGTGCCGGTCGTACTCGGAATTGTTCCCCATGTAATGCTTGATGGTGGCGCACACTCCCTGCGATTGCACGCCCTCGATGTAGCCCACTGCAGTGTGCGCAGCGAGAAAGGGATCTTCCCCGAAATATTCGAAGTTTCTCCCGTTCATCGGTGCGCGATAGATGTTCACGCCAGGTCCCAGCAGGAAGTGCACCCCTCGGGCCCGCCCGTCCGCGCCGAGCACGCTACCCGCTCGCTCATCGAGCGCCGTGTCCCAAGTCGCGGCTAGTCCAATGCCGCCCGCCAGCGCGGTCGAGGGCCCGTAATTGCGAACTCCGACCGGCCCATCAGCCATTTTCAACCTGGGCACGCCCAGACGCGGAACGGCGCGGATGTAGAAGCCGTCGACGCCGCCGATATAGTCGATCTTCTCCTCAAGCGTCATCCCGGCAACCATGGCATCGACTCGTTTCTCGACTTCCGCGGGAGACTTTTGGGGAGATTGGGCCACCAAAACCTGAGTCAGGAAGCAAATGAAAATCACAACCAAACCCTTACGCCTGCGCATGATTTTCTCCTCGGAGATATTTGGCCGCTGCGGCCATGGGGATGAGCTCGCTGTCTTCGACCAAAGTGGGGCGCACGGTTCCCCTGAACAGGACGAGGAACTGGCCGTTCCAGCCAGCTATTCCCGCCTGACGGACTGCCATGGGGCCGTCGACCGGGGGGGTTGTAGAAGCGGCGGTCTAGGCCGTCTTGCAGACCATCATGATGCCAAGAACGATGGGCAGGTAAATCACGGAGGCGTGAACCAGACGGCTTGCCGCGAACCGGGAAGCTGACTCGGCCAGCCTGGCCCCGTAATACAAAAAGAACAGCCCCGCCCCGGCGACCGGCAGCAGATAGAGTGCAGAGAAGCCGCGCGTGGCCAGCGGCAGTAGGGTCGTGATCACCAGGACGATGGTAAATCCAATGATCTCCGCCCGGGTAAAACGGCCGTCAGCGTCGAAGTCCGGCAACATCTTGAACCCGGCCTGCGCGTAATCTTCGCGGTACATCAAGGCGATCGCGAGGAAATGAGGAAATTGCCACAGGAAGAGGACCGCGAAAAGGAACCAGGCTTGCCGGTTCAGGCCACCGGAGGCACCCGCCCACCCGATCAAAGTCGGCATCGCACCCGGAACGGCGCCCAACAGGGTGCAGAGCGGAGTTCTCCGCTTCAAAGGCGTGTAGACCAGCAAGTAAGACAGCAGCGTCGAAACCGCCAGCGCCGAAGCCAGCCAATTAACCGTCAAGGCCAAGTAAACGCCGCCCGCCAGGCTCAGCAGCAGCCCGAAATAAAAGGCTTCCGCCGGAGCCAGCCTACCCGAAACCAGGGGACGATTCGCGGTGCGGCGCATCTGCGCGTCATAAGCGCGTTCCATGTACTGATTCAACGTAGCCGTCCCGCTCGCGACCAGCAGGGTCCCCACCAGCGTATTGAGAAGCCCCATTAGCCTGAAAGGCCCGGCGCTGCCCAGGTAATATCCGGCTGAGGTGGTAATCAGGATGAGCAGATTCACTTCCGGCTTGGTCAGAGTGTAGTAATCACGGAGCTTGGCGGCAAAAAGCTGGGGTGCTCTCGGATTTTCCATGACTCCCGTGGTCAGCATTCGGTTTCACAGCTCAGTCAGTTCCGCTGCGATTGCTGGCGCGATCGTGCTCGACCGCAACCCAAATCAATGCACATCGGCGAAATGAAGAAGGACCAAAATCCCGGTGTGCAGCGCCGCAATCTTTCGAGCGCCTGCTGAGGCGGGCCTGAGTATAGCAGAGGCCGCAACGCGAAGAAAAGGCCGCGAGCAAAGCCAGCCAAGCCATCGGAAGGGCCTTTCTCAGCCGGAAATCGTCATCGCTCCATGCTCTCGCGAGGTTGGTCGCACCGGTTTCTACTGGTTCACGCCGCTCGCGAGAAATCCCCCGTCAACCGCCAGCAGGTGGCCGGTAACGAAACTCGCCGCATCTGAGGCGAGGAATACCGCCGCGCCGACCAACTCCGCAAGCTGCCCGAAGCGGCGCATAGGAGTCCGCAGAAGAAGCTCCTGCCCGCGTGGGGTCCCATCGAGCAATCCCAGGTTGAGATCCGTGCGGAAAACTCCAGGCACAATCGCGTTTACACACACGCCGTAGCGCGCCCACTCAACCGCCAGAGACTTTGTCAGGGATGCCACGGCGGCTTTGCTGGCGGAATAGGCGGCCACTTCGTACATGGCTACCAAGGAGGACAGTGAGGCTATGTTGATAATTCGCCCCGCCTTCCGCTCCACCATCTTGCGTCCGAAGATCTGGCAGGCCCGCAGTGTGCCATTCAGGTTGGTTTCAAGAATGCTGTTCCACTCGCTTTCGGCAAGGTCGAGGATGGCGCCGCGCTCGGTGCATCCCGCACAGTTCACCAGAATGTCCACCTTGTCGAACTTGGCCAGCACTGCGGCGAGCAACGCCTCCAGGCTTGCCCGGTCCGTCACATCCGAGGGCACGGCCAAAGTCTGGCGGCCCATTTCCCCGATCTCATCCGCTGCGGATTGGACCAGCCCGGTGCGGCGCCCGCTGGGGATTACGTCAGCGCCAGCCTGCGCCAGCCCTTTCGCAAGCGTCAGACCAATGCCCGAAGTTCCACCAATCACCACCGCTGTTTTTGAACCCAGGTCCAGTGCCGGATGTCCCATGAAAGGCAATATCCTTCAACCACCAGTCTTCTCTATTCGTCTCGGCGGAGTCGTCGTACCAGCGGCCAGAACAGGGCAGGAAAGGCCGCTCGAAATACTCCTTGAGCGAATCGAACGAGGGCGGAGTCGAGCGGCAGGCTCCGGCCCGAGACCGGCAGGAGCCCTCCGCTGTCGCCAAGGTAGCCGCAGAAAAGCTCCCTGGCGTTCGATCAGAAGATCAACTTCCCGGCGAACCAAATCACCCGCGCTCCGTCGGTGCTCGAGTTGCTTCCGCTCGTTCCGTTGGTACCGGTGATGGCGCCGAAGTTGTTGGTCGCGGCGGCAGTACTGCAGAGCGACCCCGCTGCTCCCGATCCACAACCAGCGTTTGGATTGTTGAAACGCGGCGTGTTGGTCAAGCCAAACATATTCGCCTGAAATTGGAAGGTGAAGCGTTCGGTAAGCTTGAAGTTCCGGAACACGCTGAAATCAGCATCAAAGATACCCGGCCCGCGGAACTCGTCACGCCGGGTATCGCCGAAGGCCCCGAGCGCCGGCTGGGCGAACACGGAGGGGTCGAAATAGTGGCACGACAGCATGGACAGTGGGCAGGTCCCGGCTCCGGACCATGGGTTGCCACCAACCACGTGGTAGGAACCGACTTGATTCACGGGGTCGGTAAGACCATCTTGCACCGCCGGATTCAAGAAGACGGAATTACCGGTGATCGAAAACGGCGTGCCGCTTAACTTGCTGATGACGGTGTTCAGCCGCCAACCGCCGGCGATCGCATTGCCGATTCCGCTCGTCGCCCATCGTTGGCCATGGCCAAAGGGCAGGTTATAGACCGCGTAGATTTGCAAGTTATGGGTTCGGTCGAAGCTGGCCAGCGAGCGGTTCAAGTTATAGTACTGGGGCAAATTTTCGAACGAGCCATTCAGGTCATCGTTGTCGGTATAGTCAATCGCCTTAGAGAAGGTATAAGCCATGCCGACAACCGACCCGCCCTTCAGCTGCCGGGTCAACTTGGCCTGCAGTGCGTCGTAGTAGTTGTTCTTGTACGGCTCCAGCTCGCTGATGGTGCTCCAGTTATGACCATTGACATTGAGAACGCGGCCAAATCCATCGGCATTACAGTTGGCTGAATTGCGGACAGCCCCGCCCGGGAGAACCGCCGGACAGACCGCTGCCGCATTGATATTCACGTTGCTCAGCGGACGGATGGCGGTATCACCCACGAAGCCTGCTTCCGCCACGAAACCGGCGAATTCTTGCTGCACCGTCAGGTTGTAGGAGTTGATATACCCGCGCCGAAAGTCGGTCGGCCAGGTTCTGGTTCCCGCACCGTTCGGCAGTGGAATCGATCCGGAACTGGTATTCGGCAACGCCACCAGGATCGGCGCCAGACCGATGGGCAAGGTGGTGATGGCGCCGCCCGGGCCAAACGGACCGGTCGCGTTCGTTCCCGTGAGGCTTATTTCGGGAGGCGTTCCGGTAGAGCTTCCGACTGGATCGGTGGTGATTGTGCTGGGATATGCGTTGCGTAGGAAGTGGTATTGGTTCGGGTCCGCGCTCATGCCGTAGCCTGCGCGAATCACGGTCTTCTCGGTCAATCGATAGGCGAGACCAACCCGAGGGAGGAACTGGCCGCTGCCCGCATCGACCCCGTCGTTTTCGGGTATGTTCCCGGCTCCGCCGATCAAGACATTGCCGGTCGAGGGGTTAAACAGGGGCAGTCCACGTCCCTTATCCGCGTACCCGAACGGATAGTACTCCCAACGCACTCCCAGGGTCAGAGTCAGTCTGGGCAAAATCTCCCACTGATCGCGCGCGTACCAGGAGTAGACCCACCAACGCAGCGAGTCGGGGTTGTTCAGCAAGACTGCCTTGCCGGCACGATTTGGCAGACCCAAGAGAAGCTGCGCGAGGGAGTTGAACGGATTGGTTGGAGTCGCTCCGCCAGCCGCGGTTAGGTTTCCATCGAAATCAAAGGAACCACGTGCTGTGGTGAAGGTGCCATCGGCACCCTGCGGTTGGAAGTGGTTCATTTGCACGTGATTCAACTCAAAGCCAAAGCGGAAGGCGTGCTTGCCATGCATCCAGCTCAGGTTTTCACCCGTCACATATTGGTTGTCGCGAAACAGAAACGGATTGCCGGTGTTGGCATTTCCGATATTGGCTGCGCTCGCTGTCTGAAATGCCGGGATGCCACCGTAAAGAGTCGGATCACCCGTCGTCCCGGCGGCGTTGGTCCCGGAAATGCCGAGAGTGCTAAGCCCGAATTGCGAGTTGATGTCAACGTCGGTCGCGCCCAGCCGCTGGCGCGTAAATCCGGCGTTCCAGTCGAACAGAAGTGTCGGGCTGAAGCTATAGGTACCGCCCAGACCCACACTCTGAATGCGCGAGTTGGCGTTGCCTTGCTGGCCGCCGTTGGTGGCGTCGCCGCCCGCCGCGCCGAGAGCCGGGGGATCGAATATAAAACTGCTCGAGATGCTGTAGCGCCCGAAGATGGTGGACTTTTGGCCCGGGATATAGTTGACCTTGATGTCGGTGTCGTTCACGTTGTACTGACCGGTCCCGTGCGCCACGTAGTTGTTGGTGGTCGGAGCGTTGGCCGGCAACGTCGGCAGCAGTGCCATGAGCTGCGCCGCCGCCGGATCGATCATGCTGGTCGGAATGACGTTGCCGGGGAAGGCCAACCCCGTAAGCGGATTGAAAATACATCCGTTTTTCGTGCCGGTCGTTGTATTGCAGTCGGTCCCGGCGGGCAGAGCCGGAAGCTCGGCGGAGAAGTCTCCGGTTCGCTCCGCCATGGTTGGCAAGGTTTCGGTTGGCGTACCAATTCCGCGTTGCGTGGTGCGCTGGAAGTCAGCGAAGAAGAAGAGTTTATCCTTCTTGATGGGCCCGCCGAAGGTCCCGCCGAACTGGTTCTGCACATTCTTCGGTTTCTCCGGGAAACGGGTGGGGTCGGTCTGAAAGTAGTTTCTGGTGCGCAGGAAATTATCCGTACCGAATTCGAACCCTTCGCCGTGGAATTGGTTCGTGCCCGATTTGATCTGCACGTTCACCGCCGCACCACCCGCCATGCCCTGCTCAGGATCAAACGAGTTGGTCACGACATTCACGGTTTCGATCGCATCCGCCGGCGGCACATAGGCGACGTTGGCTGGCAGCCAAGGATAGGCATCCTGGGCACCATCAATCCGAGTATTGATCCCCTGCATCGACTGTCCGTTGACGTTGGTGGTCATGGCGCGCTGCGGATTGCCAGCCGCCGAGTTCTGTTCGGCCATATTGCCAAAGCCCGGGACCACACGAAGCAAGGACTGGAAGTTCCGTCCTCCGACCGATGACGTAATCGGCAAGTTAGCGATCTCGTTGGCGGTCAAGTCGGTATGTACATCGGATTTGTCGGTCTGCAGCACCGGGGCTTCGCCGGTCACCGTGACGGTCTGCTGAGTTTTCCCTACGTGCAGCTGCACGTCCAGGCGTTGCACGTTATTCACGACCACCGGGACGGTCTCCTCGACCATCGTGGCAAAATTCGGCGACGAAATCGTGACCTTGTAGACTCCCGGTTGCAGCGCCGCAAAGCGATAGACACCGCTCTGGTCCGCCTTGGTTTCCTCGGAAGCTCCCGTCTGGGCGTTTTGCGCGACCACACTCGCGCCGGCTAGGACAGCGCCCGTCGGATCCGTCACGTTTCCCGTAAGCACTCCGTAGAGGACTTGTCCCGGGGCTATGCCGGAGAATACGCATAGTAGCGACATCACCAAAGCTGCGACCATGACACGTCCGCGGCGCGAGCCCACTTGCTTCGTTTCATCAACCTGAGTCAGCTTCGACATGGAACCCTCCAAATCAAGTAATGTTGCCAATCTCGTTCCGAGCGCTTGCTGCTCGATCGCGCTCACACCCAGCAGAATTGCTAGCCCGTCCTGCTCTGCACCAGCTGCATGGACTCGGCGTCTTCGAGCCTGCCAGCGGCGGGTCCGAAATGCCTTTGCAGCACCAGCGCTACCGCGCCGCGCAGACGGGCCATACTCGGTTCGACTGCCGCCGGCCTCACCCGCGGCGGTTTCCCCACCAGCACCGCCGATCGGACTTCGGCTTCGATCACCGGACCCAGCCGCGGCCAGAGACGATTCAATTCCGCAGCAATCACGATTTCCGCGGGCGACAGCCCTGCGATGATCATGCGCAAGCCCCGCCCAATGGCATGCGCCATGCGGTCGAGCGCCTTCCACGCCAGCGCATCCTCGGTTTCTGCCAAGGCCAGCAAATCCTGGAAACTAAACTCCGGTGGGGTGGTGTTGGACTCGTGGTAGTAGCGCAGGGCGGCGCGGTTTGACGCATACATTTCCCAACATCCCCGGCGCCCGCACGCACAAGCCGGTCCACTGGGATCAAGGGGGGCGTGGCCGAATTCACCTGCCATCCCATTCAGTCCCCTCACCAACTGTCCGTTGGTGAAGATTCCCGTGCCCAAGCCTTCTGCAATCGTGACCACGACCAGATCGCGCACTCCCTCCGCATGGCCGAACCAGACCTCCGCCAACACGCAGGCGTTGGCTGCGTTTTCCACTTCCACCCGCATGCCGGTCGCTTTTTCAATCGGTCCTTTGAGGTCGAAGTCCGACCATTTCAAGTTGGGAGCAAACCCTACACGCTGGGTCACCAGGTCGAACCGGCCAGACAAACTGATGCCCACACCTTCAAAAACACGATCGGGATGCATCTCCATCTGATGACGAATCCTGGCGGCGAACTGTTCCGCAGCCTGGCGCGGATCGGCCGCCGTGGCCAGCGCCTCCTGCGACAGAAAGCGTCCATTCACATCCGCCACCGCCACGGTGCTCTGGGCTGGCCGAATATCGGCCACCACGATGGCCCGGCTATCATTCAGGCGCAAAAATGTGGGACGACGTCCGCGCGGCAGACGCCCGGTCGGTCCATAGACCACCCACTGCTCACGAATCAGTTGCTCGGTGATGAGCGAGACGGTGCTGCGCTGTAACCCCGACGCCCGAGCCAGGCTCGCCCGGGAAATTGGCTGACGGCGTCGGATCAGGTTCAGCACAACTCCTCGATTAATATCTCGCGCGGTGCCGCTCGAAGCCACCTGCGTGTTCGTGAAGTCAATCTGTCGCATTTAGTTGTTGTTCCGTACTAATTATGCAAAACAGGAATCGGAAAATGTTACCGAGTAGTCCAAATCAGGGCC
>PKYX01000347.1 GCA_003132825.1 Acidobacteriaceae bacterium | reverse complement strand
ATTCGACGAGTCCAGTCAACGGCTTCGGCAGCGCCGACGAGCACCTTCTTTGGGTCGCATCCCCGTAGAGCACAGGTACCTCCGAACGGCCTCGAATCCACGATCGCAACCTGCCATCCTGCTTCGCGACAGCGCGACGCCACCGCCGAGGCGCCTGATCCTGTTCCGATTGCTATCACATCAAATTTTCTAGGCATGTTTCCCTCGAAAAGTGTCCATTTGTTCCGGCAAGCTGAGACACTGCCGCGCCCGGCTTCGAGGCTTTGGAATCCGGGCTTTCGTTTCACAGCACAGTTTAGACCTGCGAATTGCTTGCCACACATCGGCTTTGCAAAACTTGGCAGTTCGGCGAAGAATACGGATAACGGTTGGGAGCGAATCAACTCATTTCGGAACACAGGGGCGGCGACAACTTCCCCGCAGTTCCGAGCCAGCCTGGGCTGATCATCCAAGACTCATTCGACATCCATCCCACCGATAGGGATCTAGCGTTTACCAGCACCTGGCCTAAGATAGCTTCCATTGGACTATTGAAGGCCGCCACTCACACTTTCCTCTATACGAAGCCAAGATTGCTGCTGCTGAAATTGCCGATGGAGGGGAGAATGGTGGGCAGGGCGGCGGCGGGGACTCCGAACCATTGGGCGAGAGTGGCCGCATATTGCGAACTCGCTGTGGAGGGGACCCAGCGCCCGTTAGAGCCGGAGTCATCGGGACCGGCGAGGGCCAGGGTCGGATAGCTGCCGTAGATTTGGCCACCCTTTACGGCACCGCCAATGACGATGTGGTGTGATCCCCAGGCGTGGTCGCTGCCGTGATTGGAGTTTGGCTGGAAAGTGCGGCTGAAGTCGGACATAGTGAAGGTGGTGACCTCGCTGGCGACATTCAGTTCAACGGTCGCGTTATAGAAGGCGGCGAGGGCGGGGGAGATTTCGGCGAGCAGGGTGCTTTGCAGCGTGAGCTGGTCGGCGTGGGTGTCGAAGTTGCCCAGACTGGCGAAGAAGATCTGGCGTTGGACGCCGAGGGCAGCGCGGACCTGGATGATTTGGGCTATCTGCTGAAGTTGCGCGGCCAGTCCGTTGTTCGCAGGGAAGACCGTTTGCAGCGGAGTGATGGACTGAACGGCGTTGGCGAGCGTTTTTGCATACGCGTAGGCGTTGGTGGTGATAGTACCGTCGGCCTGCACAAGGGAGATGCCTGAGTCGAGGGTAAGGAGAGCTTGCGCGGAAGCCTGGCGGGCGGAACATTCAGAACCCTCCGAGCAACTGGCTGCGCCGACGTTGCCGGGCGAAATGGAAACCGGGGAGGTGGCAGTGCCGTTGCAGAAAAGAGTGTCGCCGGCAACCGAGGTAATCATGGGGATGGAGGCGCCCTGATTGTAACTGGCTCCGAGCGAGTCGGCGATGCGGCCTGCCCAGCCGGTTTGCGTGGATGCGCTCTGCGCGGCATTCTGCCACTCCAACTGCTGGTCGGGATGGGAAAAGAGATTGGTGGGCGCGGTCTGTCCGGCTAAATACTGGGCGCGCGTGAGCGGCTGGATGAGCGTGCCGACATTGGCGACGAACGCAGCGTTGTTGCCGTTGAAGAGAGCCTGGATATCGGGCAGGTTGGGATTGAGCGCGAAGTTGGGCGCGGGGGTGAGTGGGAGCAGGGTGTTCTGTGCGAGCGCGAGGTCACCGCGGAGGGATGCGTAGTTCGCGTAGCCGGTGGCATCAAAGGGAATGAGCATGTTGNNGTACTTCAGGTAATTCGCATAGCCGGCAGTGTCGGTGGGGATGAGCATATTGTTGGCGTCGTTGCCGCCGAAGAGGAAGACGCAGACGAGCGCCTTGTAATCGGACGAACTCTGCGCGAGAGCATTGAGCGCGCCAAAGGGGCGCAGGCCCAGGGCGTTGCCGGCGGCAGCGAGGCTCGCGTACTTGATGAAACTTCTTCGGTTGGCTCTCATTGCAATCTCCCTTGGACAAATCAATCAGGTACGCATTGCCCGCTGGTTCTAGTGCATGATTTTGTACTGCGAAGACGTGACGACGAGGTAGACCGCTACGCGCACTTGCTCTGCAGTGCTGAGTCCGTTGATGGTGCTAAGGATCTGGGTACGCATGTCTGCGGGCATCTGGCCATGCATGAACATGAGCCCGAGCCTATCAACGAGATTCGCTGGACTTACGGCGGCGATTTGGCCAAGTGTGCTGGTGGCGCTGAGGTCTACATTGAAGCCGGTGATTTTGTCGAAGACCATGGTATTCGCCAACGACAGGCGCAGGATGGCCGAGGCCGTGTTTTCGAGATCGAACTCGGGACCACTGAGCGTTGTCTGGGGGATGACATAGCTTGGTGGGAAGAAGTTAAAGACGCTGCCGGAGCGATAGGGCCGCTCATTCAGATTGTTGGAGTAGTTAGACAAGGAGTAATACGAGCTGTTGGGGTCAGTGTTGGTGAAGCCGACGGCACGAAGAAAGTTGGTAATCCAGAGGATCGGTTCGCGCAGGTGGCCGCCGTCGTCGAGGGGGTTGGTGTCTCCCGCGCGGGCTTCTTCGTCTTCGAGAATGGCTCGGATGACGGCTTGCATATCGCCTCGGACGCCGCTGCCGTTGTTGGCAAAGACGGCGGCGATGCGGGAAACATAGGCCGGGCTCGGGTTGCTCTTGACGAGATGCTGGATCAACTGCCTGCAGACGAAGGGGCCTACATTCGGGTGGTTGAAGATATTGGAGAGCGCGCCGTCGAGGTCCTCTTCGGCGGTTTGGCCGGCGGGAAGCACGGTGCCGTTGAGGATGGTCTTTGAAGTGGTATCGTGTTCGGACTCGACCGCGGCCATCGGCGCAAAGTAATTCGGCGTCTTGTTGGGGAAGGTGGTTGGGGATCCGCCGCTGGAGGTGGCATAGGTCCATCCGGTATAGGCTCGGGCGAAAGCTTGCACCTGCGCCTCAGTGTAAGTGGGTATTGGATTGCCATTGCCATCGAGCTGCAGCGTTCCATCCGGATTCAGCTCGTTGAGGCCGATGGTGAATAACTGCATCAGTTCGCGGGCATAATTCTCATTGGCGATCTGGCCGGCGGGAGCCTTGGCGCTGTCGAGCAAATTGAGATACGCGCCCATGCCTGGTGAGAGCGTGACATCGTTCATGATCGTGGAGAAGTTGGTGAAACCATCCTGCGCCAGCGTGTTGTGGTAGTAGGTGATGGTGGTGGCGTTGTCAGTGTCGCTGGAGATGACGAAGATCTCGCTGAGGGCGAAGGCAACGCGCTGGCGCAACTGGTCGTTGCCGGTGAGCGCAGTTTGCCACCACTCGGATTCTTCGCAGACGGTGGGCGTGTTTGCAGACAGACAGATTGCGGGAAGAGGCGACGGGATATTGGGGAGCGGCGTGTCGGGCGTGTTGAACTGGCTGGTAATGTAGGCGTCGATGCCGATGTTTCGCACATTCTGAATGTCGGCGAGCGTGGGACCAAAAGTGGCCTGGTCGAGCAGCCGCGCCGCCGCTGTGGCCGAGGCGAGATAGATGGAGGCGTTCGCTGTGTTTGAGGATGCGCTGCCGGGATTGGGATTCTGAACTTCAACGCTCAGCGAAGAAGTGCCGGCGGGGATAGTGACCGTGGCCTGCAACTCAGTGGAGGAGACGAACGTGGTGGTTGCATCCATGCTGCCAACCTGGATCTGGGCGCCTTCGACAAAGCTCGTGCCAATCACATCGAGGAAATAATTTGTGCCGGACGCAAGCGTTGCCGTCGCCGAGGCGACGACGGGAATGGGATTGAAAACGTTGAGCTGGACCGAACCGGAGGTTGACGGGGAGGCGACACTCACGGCCGTAATGGTGACAGGATTCGTGGTGGGGAGGACTGCGGGAGGCGTGTACACGCCGGCGCTTGTGATGGTGCCCACGCTGCTGGCGCCGCCGGCGACGGTGTTGACCTGCCACGTTACGGCTGTGCCAGTGAGATTGGCAACGGTTGCGGAGAAAGTGGTTGTGCTTCCCAATCGCACCTGGCTGGCGCCGCTGACGGTGACGGATGGTTGTGGAGGATTATTTTCCCCGGAGTTGCCGGCTGTGTAGCTGGAACATCCACTGGCCCAAATGACTGTGGCGAGCAGGGATAGAAAGGCAATTCGCATGCGGGAGAGCCGCGAATCGTGCACAAGAGACTTCCGCACTACCGGAAGCCGACGCCGCAAACAAGGGGCCAGTCTGGGCATATTAACTTACATAAACCCTCACTCGGAGGATAGTTGCGAAAATTCGCAGATTCATCTTCCACGGCGGCGCAGATGTGCTCTGTTCCTCGTTGTGCTTTGCGAGAACCGTGGTTAATTAAGGTTGGCTAATGTTTACTCAAGACCGGCAATTCTGCCCTGGGTTCTGACTCGCATCGGCGCACCCATCCCTTCGTAACTATGGCGGCGTTCTAGGCAAGAGTACGGTCAAATTGGGAAAGACACTCTATGAAGCTTATCGTGAACCTTTTCTTGAACGCATCGGAAGAAAAAGGGGGCACAGTGAGCACACTACTTGCTCAGCAGTTGGCTCGGTTTTGAATTGCGGCAAGCGTGATCTATGTATCGAAGATGGACTAGGAACGATTGAGGAGCAGAGTAACGCCTGGAATCTAGAAGTTCATGGAGGATCGGAAAAGATCGGGCGACCGGGGAAGGTTTGAGAAGAATGAAACGGTTCCACCGGAGGGTAACGAACGCCGTCGCGTTTTGTGCATGGCTTGCTGCCCCTGCGTCGGGCAAAATTCTACCGAAGTACGAGGCAAAGTTACGGACGCCTCCCACAAGCCAGTGGTTAGTGCATTTTTAATTATCACTGCCCAGGATACGTCCTTCATGCGCGCCGAAACCACGGACGACGCGGGCGAGTTCGAGTTTGCTTCCTTGCCAATCGGTACCTATCACCTGCAGGTAGAGGCTGACGATTTCTTGCCCTTTGAAGCGAGCGGTGTTCGTGCCAGCATCGGGGAAGTAGTAAATCTTGATGTGGTTCTTTCACGAAAGCAAGGCTCTGCGGGCTCGCTTGACACCCGGAATGCCACAGTGATCGAAGCTGAGAACGCTCAACTGGGTGTGGTAATGGGCGAGCTCTATGTTAGTCAACTTCCCCTCAAATCTCGCGATACGTTTGATCTGCTCCAGTTGCAGCCGGGGGTACAAGGCACACTGGGCGCGGAGCTCTTTCTTGGCAATGACAATCCGGGAGTCGTTTCCGTCAACGGCGGCCGTTCTCGCTCGAACAATTCCAATGTGAACGGTGGAAACGCTGACGACCAGATGTTGAATTCTCCTTCCATCCAGCCATCACCGGATTCCATCAGCGAGTTTCGCGTCATCTCCCACAACTACGATGCAGCCTGGGGCCGAAACTCCGGGTCGGTGCTGGACGTGATAACTAAGTCCGGAGCCGCTACCTTTCACGGCAGCGTGTATGAGTTTCTGCGGAACAACATACTGAACTCGAGAGGCTACTTCGACCCGGCAACGCCGGATTTCAAACAAAACGAGTTCGGCGGCACCCTCGGCGGCCCGTTACGGCGCGACAAGACTTTCTTTTTTTCTTCTTATGAAGGCCGACGAGTGCGTCAGGGTATCACTTCCGATTCCGTGATCGTGCCGACGTTGCAGGAGCGCACAGGGGATTTTTCTGCCGGTCCGGCATTTTCCGGCACGCTCGACAGTGCCACTGTCGCTCAAGCCCTAACGACCCGGAGCGGATGCGCAGCGGCTGTTCAGGCACGTGGGGGCGCCCCGATTGTCACCGGTTCGCCCTATGCGGCTATTTTCCCGGGCAACAGAATTCCGTCGGAGTGCTTTGATCCAACAGCTGTCGATCTGCTGAACCAGTTTGTTCCCCGGGCAAATACGGGAAGCGATACATTCCGCTCTGCACCCATTGCGAAAGTCCGCCAGGACCAGGTGACATTCCGCTTGGATCATAACCTCACGAGTCAGCAGCAACTCAGTCTCTATTATTACGGCTCGGACGCCTTTGACGACGAGCCATTCTCTAGTTTCGTGGCGAGCGGAGCAAACCTGCCGGGATTTGGCAATGTAACTCGGGGTCGGTTTCAGCAACTCAACCTGTCTCATGTCTGGACGATCACGGCGAGTGCCATTAACGAGGCCCGGTTGGTCTATTACCGGGAGGGGCAGGGCAAGCTACTATCTCCGGCACGGACCAATCTGGTGCAAGATTCGTGTGTTGTTGTCCCAACAACCGAGTGCTTTGCCGATCCGGCAAACCCAAGTTTTGGGATTACGCCTGGGTACGGAGCCAATTACGAGGGCGTCCCCTTTGTGTCTCTTGCGGGTGGCTTTGCTTTTGGCAACAACGAAGGGGGAAACTTTTCCCAAACAGGAAACATTTATCAAGGATTGGACACATACACCCGAATAGTGGGCAAGCATACCTTGAAGTTCGGAGCCGACAGCCGCAACCAGCGCTTGGATCAATTGTACGTTTATGACGTAAGTGGCGGGTTCTTATTCACTGGGGGCGGTCCCAACGACGTCGGTTTCAGCAGCCTGATACCCAACTATCTCCTTGGTCTCCCAGAGACTTACTCGCAGGGCTCAGCTAACTCGGTAGACGTCCGAGCTACGCAGTTTGATCTTTTTGCCCAAGACGGCTGGAAACTGAGGCCCAACATTGCACTCAGTTATGGACTCCGGTGGGAATGGAACACGCCTCAGGCCGATGCCGGACACCGTATTCAGGCCTTTCGCCCTGGACAAGCCACAAGAATTTACCCTTGCGTCTTGAGTTCGTCGGATCCACTGCTCGGTTCTCTCGGCAGCAGCGACTGCTCCCCGCAAGGACCCGGCCGCTCCGTATTCCCGCTAGGCATGGTTTTTCCGGGAGATGCGGGAGTGCCTGCGGGACTTACGAACAACTACCTGCGGGCTTTTGCTCCGCGGTTGGGCTTGGCTTGGTCCCCGGACTGGCCAACAGGCTGGTTAGCCAAGCTTTCGGGTGGGCAGGGCAAGTCCAGCGTGCGTCTAGGATGGGGGATGTTCTACGACAGCAACGAGGAACTGCTGCTCGGAGAAAATTTTACTGCTCAGCCACCGTTCGGTGGCAGCACTTCTATAAGCAACGTTTTCCTGAATACACCGTTTCTAGGCCAGGACGGCTCCATAACGCCCAATCCATTCCACGGATTCCTAGATCCAAAACCAGGCTCACCGGTTGATTTCGCTGTTTTTCGTCCCATCACTCTATACGGAAATTTCCCGGACACCTTGCGCAATCAGTATTCTGTCCATTATCACGTAACCGTACAACGCGAGCTGGCACGAGACACGCTCTGGCAGTTTGGATATGTCGGTTCTCAGGGACACCGACTCCTGGCCAGCTTGGACCAGAATTTCGGGACTCCACAAACGTGTCTCGATCTGAATCAAATCCCAGGATTGTCTTGCGGGCCATTCGGAGCTGACAGTGCCTACTTCATTCCCGCCGGTGCCATTCCTCCGGGCGTCACCCTGCACTTGCCCTACGGTTCTGTACCGACCGTAACGGGTCCCAATGCTAATCCGATCACGCTCGTTGGACTTCGCAAATACTCTTCCCCGCTCTGCGAACCCACCACGGGTGCCGGTTGTCCGCCGGACGGGATACCGGTGTTCGGAAGCATCTTCGGAGAGATGCCAGTTGCCAACTCGTCCTACAACTCTTTCCAGACTCTCGTGAATCAGCATTTGTCGCACGGACTTCAGTTTCTGGTTTCCTACACCTGGAGCAAGTCGATCGACAATGCTTCCAGTTTCGAAAACTCCGTGAATCCGATCGACCCGCAAAGCTCGCGGTCCCTTTCCCTGTTCGACGCGCGTCACCGGCTAGTGGTCAGTGGGTACTGGCAGGTTCCCGAATGGCGAATCTCGAATTGGACCCGACACTTAGCCAATGGATGGGCCCTCAGCAACATTTTCACGCTTCAATCGGGCTTTCCGATTCGCTTGACGTCAAGCGCCGATCGGGAGCTAATGAGCAGCTTGGACTACGAAACACCGGGCGAGCCAAACCAGATCACGCCCTTGCGGCGCCTCGATCCAGAAGGGTCCGGTGGCTACTACTTCGATCCCTCGTCCTTCGTCGATGCTGCCCTAGGCCAGATCGGCAACGCGCCGCGCACCATATGCTGCGGCCCAGGCACGACTAATCTGGACTTGGCTGTTCACAAACTCGTGGCGGTGCGAGAGAGCATGAAACTTGAGTTTCGTGCCGAAACTTTCAACGTATTCAACCACACACAATTCTTTAATCCCGATGGAAACATCAGCGATGGAAGTTCCTTTGGACAGGTAAGCCGTGCGCAAGATCCGAGATTGATTCAGCTAGCTGTGA
>PKYX01000365.1 GCA_003132825.1 Acidobacteriaceae bacterium | reverse complement strand
CGAAGAGCCTGGCGATTTATTCCGTGAAGACAAAGCAATGGAAACAGTTGAAGGTCTTTGAACATGACTGGGGATTTTTTGTGTGGGCGCCGGATTCGAAGTCACTTTATTTGACGCAAGGCCCGGAGGAAGCGGCGACCGGGGAGCAAATGGGAATTTACCGGCTGACGGTGCCGGACGGGAGGTGGGAGTTATTCACGAAGTTTACGGGGCTGAACGTACTCCAGCAGGGAGCGCAGGATTTCATATCCATCACGCCAGAGGGCCACATCGCAGCCATGAGCGATACCAGTGTGACCCAGATTTATCAGATGAAGTGGAAGAACGCGGAGTAAGGCTCCCAGGGGTTTTCCCAGAGTTACTTCGGCGGACATCCTGCAACCATCTAGTAATGCTTGTGAATTCGACGAAGATAAATGTCGATGGACACGCCTCCCCGTCCAGCGATTCTATTTCACTCGCCTGATAAGTCGGGTAACCGGACAAGTGACCGTTGCGGGCTAGAAACGGGCTTGGGAGACATCAATGTCGATCTCCTCGAAGCCGACTAATGGACAATTAAGCGTGCTGCGGCGCTTTCGGGCGCTCGCAACGGATAGCTTTCGGATGCGCCGTGATCCGGCCCAATCGCCAAAGTGTCAGGAATGGCCACATCGCCGACTCTTACGACGATATCTGGCTTAAGTAATCGAATACGTTAATGTTCCGAGGGGCTATAATCCAGCCCCGAATGGTTCTGACCTCTGGCGATCGCGTCGGCCCTTACGAAATCCTTTCCGCTATTGGCGCAGGCGGGATGGGCGAGGTGTACCGCGCACGGGATTCGAAGCTCGGGCGCGATGTGGCGCTGAAAGTCCTGCCCGAAGCGTTCGCGCGCGATGCCGAACGCATGGCGCGGTTCCAGCGCGAAGCGAAAGTCCTCGCATCTCTGAATCATCCCAACATTGCAACGATTCATGGCCTGGAAGATTCCAGCTCTACTCACGCGTTGGTGATGGAATTGGTCGAAGGGCCAACGCTCGGGGATCGGATCAAGTCCGGCCCGATTCCGATGGATGAGGCGCTGCGGATCGCGAAGCAAATTACCGAAGCGCTGGAATATGCGCACGAGCGGGGAATCGTGCACCGGGACCTGAAACCCGCGAACGTGAAGGTGACCAGCGACGACGCCGTGAAAGTTCTCGACTTCGGTTTGGCGAAAGCAATCGAAGGCGATGCCGCATCGATCGACATTTTGACTTCTCCGACGATCAGTCGTATGGCGACGCAGGCGGGAGTTCTGCTGGGGACGGCGGCGTACATGTCGCCAGAGCAGGCGAAGGGGAGNNTGCCTACAAAAGGATCCCAAGCAGCGGCTGCGGGACATTGGCGATGCACGCATTTCGCTCGACGAGGTCCTCTTGGGCGCGCCGGAGCTTCCCTCCGCCACAGCTACGCCATCCGCGCCACTCCGGCGCCGAGCGACATTCAGCATCGTCGGAACAGCCGGGCTATTGATCGTCGCGATTGCCGCTTATTTTCTCGGCCGCAATGGCATGACCGGACCGCTAGCCTCCTATCAAGAATTGACTTTCGATCGCGGCACCATTTACCAAGCCCGCTTCGCGCCTGATGGCCAGACCGTTTATTACAGCGCCGCATGGGACGGCCAGCCCACCGGGATTTATTCCGTGAATCCCAGCGGGCCGGAATCGCGCGCTGTCGGTCTTAAGGATTCGTCGCTTCTTGCCGTGTCGGCATCGCAGCTGGCGATTTCCATCGGTTGCCATAACATCTTTCTCGGAGCTTGCGAGGGCACGCTCGCAACCGTGCCGATCACGGGTGGCGCTCCGCGCGAGGTTGCCGATAATGTAGTGTCCGCGGATTGGACTCCGGACGGCGGCGAACTCGCGGCCATTCGCGAGGAGAACAGCACGTTCCAAGTCGAGTTTCCACTGGGAAAGGTTATCTATAAGAGCCAGGTTTGGCTGAATTCCCTTCGCGTTTCGCCGCGGGGCGATCGCGTCGCTCTTACGCAGTATTCAACCGCCGGCGCCGACATCGGCTCGGTGGTCATTTTGGACCGCGACGGACGGGAGCTCGCGCGCTCGGGGCAATTCATCAGCATCGAGGGACTCGCTTGGCGTCCTTCGGCCGATGAGATCTGGTACGCGGCCGGAAAGACGTCTGGCTGGGCCGACTCGATTCACGCGCTAGCTATCACCGGCAAGGATCGCGTCGTTTTGACCCTTCCTCCCGTCCTGCGCATACACGACGTTTCGAGCGATGGTCGCATTCTTATATCTCAAGATCAATGGCGGAATGGGCTGCAATATAGGGGCAGGAATAACTCGGATGAGCGGGACTTCTCTTGGCTTGACGGAGCATCCATATCCGACCTTTCGCAAAACGGGCAGGAACTAGCCTTTATGGATTTCATGGAAGCGGCTGGCACCGAGCCCCTAGCATATCTTCGAAAGGCCGGCGACTCATCCGCAGTGAAACTTGGTATCGGCCTTTTCCCAGTGCTCTCCAGCGACGGGAAATGGGCGCTCGTCGGCCAATATGATCCACCGCATCTAGCCCTGCTACCTACAGGAATCGGAGAGGCGCGCTCGTTAAAACCATACGGCTTTCAGCAGCTTGGGTGGCAGGGATGGATGCCGGACGGAAAAGCCGTCTATTTTGCGGGGAATGACGGCAATGATTGGCGGATTTATGTGCAGGCTCTCGATGGCGGAGCGCCTCGCGCGGTCACCCCTGCGATTTCTGTCAAGGGGTCGCAGTCTCTTTCGGACTTGGTTTCTCCCGATGGAAAATTCGTTTTTGCTCGCGATCTGAATGGACAAGGTATTCTTTATCCCTTGATGGGAGGTGAACCGCGACCAGTGAAGGGTCTTTTGCCGGCCGACATTTGGGCGAACTGGTCGAGCGACGGCAAGTCAATTTTCGTTTATCAGGATGGCGGGACTCGCTTTCAATTGTTTCGTGTGGATTTCTCGACCGGAAAGCGACTGCTTATACGCACGCTCGCTCCGTCAGACATTGCCGGTCTCGCGGGAATCGGGACCCTCAGGATCGCGGCCGACGGGCAGACGTATGCGTATTCATATAACCGAGCGCTATCCGCGCTCTATCTTGTGAAGGGCCTCAAGTGATGCTGGCAACAGGNNGGGCGAGGTGTATCGCGCGCGCACGTTCCCAACGCGAAGCGAAAGTCCTCGCTTCGTTGAATTACCCCAACATCGCTTCCATTTACGGTCTCGAAGATTCCGGCGCCGCCCATGCGCTAGTGATGGAACTAACTATCCAGAAACGGGCTTCCGGGAGATCTCCCACAAGCCGACTTCCGGCCAGCGTCGTTGAGAGTCCGTCCTGGGCATAACTTCCAGGTTGCTCGTCATCCAACCGAAATCCGCGTGCTGAACCGTTAGTGACAGGCGGCGGGGCGAAACCATACCAGCCGGCCGCTACTTAACAGGCGGAGGCGCGGCCAGCGTCATGCCATGACGGCGGAAGACGTCCATCATTTTCGCACGATCGGGCGGGCCGCCGGCGGCGTCGTCGATTACTTCGGCGGCTTCTCGGAAGTACGCGGGGCCCATTATCGCTGGGGATATGACGGCGAGCTGTTTCACATCCTCGTTGCCGAGATTATCGAAGCGGTGCACCGCGCCTCGGGGGATGCACAGCGCCTGCCCGGGACCAACCTCGATGGGCGTGCCGTCAACCGTCCAGGTAAGGACGCCCTCGATGCCGTAGAGGATCTCCTCGTAAGCATCGTTCTTGTGGGCCGGCGCCGCCAGCTTCTGCCCGACCGGGACGAGAACCTCGAACACCGAGACGGTTCCGCTGGAATCATCGCCGGTGAGGAGGAATCGGATCCCTAGCGGACCAATCTTGATGGTCTCTTCCGAAGCATTGACTCGGCTCGTACGCTGATGCATAAGCCCCCCTTTGAATGAAGTTATCCCACATTTCTTCCCTTCGGTCGAGGAAGGAGTCTGAGACCGGCTGGCCGGATTGTGTCCGGTTGGTCGGCAAACCTTACCTTACCGGATTACGGAAGGGTTCCCCGTCATCCAACCGGAATTCGAACCCATTCATTTCCGTTGATGACCGGTATCGCCTGAATGGCGTCAGTTGACTATTGCAGCTCGCGAACTCGGCCTTGGCTTGCTTCAAAATGGGGAGGTCCAGATCGGCATTCTTCCATTTTGCATCAGGGTCTCGTAGGCGGCGCGGCTCCTGGCAGCGTCTCTCTTCGAGGAGATCGCTCCCTCCGCGTCCTTTTGTGACTGACCTGTTTTCGATAGATGTCCTCGAAGAGGACTTCTGGACAACTTCACGCTGTCTGGCCGAAATTATGCCCTTCGAGATGAGACGGCCTCTCGGCCGGTCTACGCCTCTCTTAGCAGTTCGGTGCGGTACTTGGGGGCGACCGCTTTTACTTTCTCGATGAATGCAGCCTGATCCTTTTCAGAGAGCTTGGGCGGAGGTGTGATACGAGTGGCGACCGGAACTCCAACCTCCAAGAAGAATTTCTCCTGCCCGGCAGGAGAGCAAATACAGAGCATGCGTACGGCCTCACCAGAAGCGTTGTGAAACTGATGAGGAGCGTTGGCAGGAATGTTCAGGGTTTCGCCGGCGCGGACGGTCGAATTCTGGCCACGGAAGGTGGCTTCCATCTGGCCTTCGAGGAGGATAAAGGTCTCCTCGAAGTCATGCCGGTGCGGTGGCGGACCGCCGCCGGGCGGGATGTGCATGTCGATAACGCAGAAGCGTCCGGCAGTCTGCTCGCCGGTCACGGTAATGGTGTAGGTATCGCCGACCAGCCCGATGTGAGGCAGGTTTTCGAGTTGATCAAGGGTGAGGCTGCGTTTGGGATCGTCCGGCGGAATTGTCGGCTGAGCGGATGACATTTTGTTCTCCTCAAGGTCTTGTTTTGAGTCACTGACGCGATTCATTACTTCCAAAGCGCAGCGGTCTCCGCGGCAAAATCCTCGTAGCGGCGCGGAGCGTGCCCCAAGAGTTTCGTCAACTTCTCGACATCTCCCGTCTCAGCGACGAAACCACGTTCGAGATACCCTTGAAACATCATGCGGATGTCGAATGCCGACCACGACGGTGCTGAATTTCTCATCTGCTCCTCGAACGCATCCATGTCGTGACCCGCGTAACGAATCTCTTTGCCGAGCAATTTGCTCCAGATCGATGCCGCTATCGGACCACTCAGAGCCTCCGGACCGTTAAGGTTATAAGTGTTGCCATCGTGTTCGTCCGAAGTCAGAACGATTGCCGTTGCTTCCGCAATGTCTCGGATGTCGACTACGGAGATGCCTGCGTTGCCCAGCGGCGCGGGGTAGATTCCAGTCTTCAGGAGGGCGTCTTTCAATGTGGCATCATTCTGAATGAAGTAGTTTGGGCGAATAATCGTGAAGGGAACTTCAAACTCCCGTATGGCGCTTTCCATCGCGAGCTTGGAGGCAAAGTGCGGAACATCCTTGAAGTGTTCCACGCGGAAGACCGAGTGATAGACGATGTGTTTCAACCTCAGCTTCTTGGCCAGATCGTAGGCGATGAGGCCTTGCGTCAGTTCATCGGGCGAGACGGCGTTCAATAGGTAGAGCTTGTCCACTCCGTGCATTGCCTTCTCTACGGAAACCGGATCCAGCAAATCGCCGCTGGCGACCTCGGCGCCCCGCGGCGTCGGAGTGCCGTCCTTCCGTACAAGCAGGCGAATGTCTGCCTTGCGCTTCTGCAGTTCCTTCACGACTTCTGCACCAACTTTGCCGGTGCCCCCAATTACTAGAATCTTCATCGCTCCTCCCTGTCTCTGCGCCCCCAGTTTGTTTCGTTCTGCCGTGCGCAGGTCTATGGATAGATGTTTCTTGCCAAACTCTGCTAGATCGATAGGCGCAAGATAGAATTGCGTCAGTGCAACACTGTTGCTAGGCTCAACGAATACACGCTGCGGAGTGGCTTTGCATGAATGACTTGGATCTCAACGACGTACGCACCTTCGTCTCGGTCGCGCAGGCGGGCACGCTGACAGCTGCGGCGAAGGAGATGGCCTGTCCTGTTTCGACCGTGAGCCGGGCGTTGACTCGACTGGAAAAGCACCTCGCGGTTCTGCTGGTGCATCGAGGTCCCAGAGGCCTCGTCCTGACCGACGCCGGGAAGGAATACCTGCAATCGTGCAGACGTGCGCTCGAGAGCCTTCAGCACGGACGGGACGTTTTGGAAGGCCACCGCTCCAGCCCAAGCGGGCTGCTGAAGGTAGCTTGTCCCGTGACCATGGCGCGCGACGCTATTGCGCCCTTGCTGAAGGAATTTCTGGAACGCTATCCCGAGTTACGCGTTGAGATCGAACCCTATGCAGCAAGTTGGGATCAGGAGCCGCGAGATGACGTCGACGTCTTCTTTAAACTGCGGGCGCCGAAAGACTCATTGCGGCGCGTGCGCCCATATCCAGGGACGGTTCGAGGACTTTTTGCCAGCCAAAACTATCTTAAAGACGCTGGAGATCTATCGACCCCGGATGACCTTTCACTCCACAACTGCGTCGGCTCCGGACCCTGGAAGTTGAGCAGGGGCAAAAAGGTGGTAACGCCCGATATTCTCTTTCGAGTGGTTACGAGCGATCCGACGGTTGCTCTGAAACTCGCCCTGGGTGGGTTTGGTATCGTCATTCTTCCGTTGTGGATGGCGAAAAGTCCGGAAGTTCGAAAGGCTCTGGTGCAGATTCTGCCGCAGTGGGTCCCGGAGCCGATCACTCTCTGCGCGCTATTCTCGAGCCCCTCACGGCTGACGCCAAAAGTGCAAGTGCTGCTGGACTTTCTCGACGAATACCTGGGAACCGATCGTGATCCTCGACTGAAGAACGATGTTGCTGCAGGATATTTCTCGGATCGATCCCTTACCCCGACATCGGGTCCGTAGCCATAGAGACCGGGACCAGAAACCGAACCCAGATCACCTCTTTACTGCCTTATTCAGGCTATGTTCGAAATCCACAAAGGTGTCACTTGGCCATAACCGCTTGATGAGTTCATCTCTCGTGACCAGTTGGCCCGGCCGTTCGAGCAATGCCCTCAGAACCAGGAACGGTTGCTCCTGCAGATCGAACCTCTGGCCGTTTTTCTGGAGTTCCCGCGTGCGCATGTCCAGCTCGAACTCACCAAAGCAGATTCGTTCTTGAGGCTGAGCAGTCTCGGGCATCGGGCACCGAACCCGGCGGAATGGCGTCAGTCTAGCACTCTGCTGCAAAACTGCAAAACAGGATACCTCCCGAATGCATTGAAACCACTACACTTGCCGCGCATCCCCTGCATTTCCCCATCGTGTCTCCAACGCGCCATTGAAACCGAGTCGCCGCAGCGTCACTTTCATATTTCTTGGCCCTGCTGCGCGCAGGCAAACGCCTTCGTATCGGAGAATCTCATTAACGCTCTCCTCCGAGCCCGGACGCTATTTCTTTGGGGAAGTTGTGTCGCGCTGGTCTGCGACTCGACCGCCTGGGCGCAGATCACGGTCAAGACCCCCCCACCTTCCGGTTCCTGACACTAAGCCGCTAGTTCTGTTCCGAGAGGCGTGCCAGGTGGTGGGAGAGGAGTTCCACGTTCACGACCCGGCTCAGCTGGATTTCCCCCTGATCGTGGTGCTGGGAGAGCCGTTCCGCTATACCGCGGACGACGAAAATCAAGTGTACATAATTTACTTGGATCACTGGGACGATACCCTGTTTGCTTCCTCGGCGGTGATGCTGGCTTCTCACCATGTGGTTACGAGGGAGCGCTACAAAAAAATGGTGGTTGAAACCGTGCGGCGGGCGAATCGAGTCTCCTCAGTGCAAGCGGATAGCCTTCGAGCACGGCGTTGACAGGGATCACTGGAACACCTCCGAGAACCGGGCCTCAAGACACTCCCTGGCGTCCCCCCGTTCGTCTGCCAATCCACCCTTGGATCTGCCGAACAGATCAAATAACGAGCGATGTGTAGGATGAAGTCCGCCACCTCCGGATCGCAATACGGAAGCTATCCAGAAACGGCCTTGGAGTAAATCAATGGCGATCTCCGCGGAAGCCGACTTCTGGCCCGGAGATTCCCCGTCATTCAGGCACAAATCCCGGCCAAAACTGAACAATAACTCGTACGCCCGGAAGGAAGGATACCTAACTTTGTCTGGGCAGAACGTCTGGCGATGATTGTAACCTTCGGGTGGACCAAAGATTTTCCCCTCTTGACGAAGATTTTCGTTGACTTGACGAAGTTCTTCGTCATAATGTCCTCATGGTCCGAGGCGTGACACGAAAAGCTGACCAGCCTGATCTGCCGCGACCCACCGACGCCGAGATGTCGATTCTGCGAATCCTCTGGCGCGACGGGGCGAGCACAGTTCGCCATATTCGTGCCGAGCTCGAAACGGCGCGTGGCACCGCTGTCGGGCATACGACGGCGCTCAAATTGGTACAGATCATGTGCGACAAGGGATTGATCGATCGCGATGAGGCAAGCAGGCCGCAGGTGCTGCGGCCTCGGTTGCCGGAGCAAGAAACCCAGCGGCAGATGGTCCGCGATCTTCTCCACCGCGTCTTTGGCGGTTCAACGAGAAAGCTCATGTTGCAGTTGCTGGGTGTCAAACAGGCGTCGGCCGCAGAAATCCGCGAAGTTGAGAATCTGCTGGACCGCATCGAGAAGGATCGGCGATGACGTTTCTGTTCCACGCGGTCGCCGATCAGTTCAGCCCATTGGGGTGGAGCTTTTACCACTTCATCTGGCAGGGAATGTTGGTGGCCGCGCTGTACAGCGCCTGTTGCCTGCTTTGCGGGGCCGATGCGCGGCGGCGTCATGCGCTGGCATGTTTTTTCCTGGGAGTGGCACTGGTTCTTCCCATGTGGCAGGTCTGGATGATCCTGGTGCGTCATCATGGGCTAGCCCTGGGGAACGGTCCGCCTGAAGGCTTGCTGGATTGGATGACGTGGGCGGCACTGATCTGGATTTGCGTGGCTGGTGCGATGTCCCTTCGCACCCTGACCGAAGCCGTAAAGCTGCGGCGGCAATGGTTGGGGGACGCGGCGGAGGACATGGGGCTGAGCGAAGCCGCGCGGCATGTGGCAGAGCAGATCGGCTTGAGCCAACCGCCACGCGTGCTGTACTCCCAGACCGCGGACGGCCTGGCGGTGCTAGGCTGGTGGCGGCCAGTCGTGGTAATACCATGCGAGCTGCCGGGCCGTCTGACCGATGCGCAACTTCGGGCGACGCTGGCACACGAACTAGCCCACGTGGCGCGGCACGATCCCGTGATCAATCTCGTGCAGAGTGTGCTTGAGTCGGTCGTTATGTTTCATCCCGCGGCGGCCTGGTTAGCCGGTGAGGTGCGAAGAACTCGAGAACATTGCTGTGACGACATTGCGGTTGACGCTTGCGGGGATGCCATCGCGTATGCTCGAGGCTTGACGGCTCTTGCCAGGCGACGCGGACTCGAAAACCGGGCCGCACTTTTCGCTGGCGGCGGAGATCTCGGGGCTCGGGTGGTTCGCCTGGTGGTTAAACGAAGATTCGCATGGTGGATTTGGTCCGATGGGGGACGTTCGCTGTTCTGGCTGGGATGCGCGGCCGTGTTGGTGCGCGTCTCTGAGATCGTCTGCCGGATGATGTAAACCCAAAGACGGTTCGAATAGGTCTCGTAGGGCATGCGCAGGCTGGGCGTGCGCGCCAGAGGGATAGGTGTGCTTCGCGTTCGTCCAAGCGAGAAAGGGTTTGTCATGGGAATAAAACGCGTTGTCTTGATCGGTGTGCTGGCATCGGCGCTGGCGCAATCTGTGGCCGCGCAGCATCTCGCTCCGGCGGATTATTACCGTCTGAGCGTCGAGGCTAATCACGCTCTGTATGGCGGTCAATTGGCCGACGCGGCGCAACGATTCGCGCGCCTGCTCGCGGATCATCCAGGCAACGGCGACTTCTGGGAAAAGCTGGGAACCTGCTACGAAAGGCTGCACCAATTTTCAGATGCCGCGAACGCCTACGAGCATGCGCTCAACCTGGCCGTTGGAAGCCGCGCATACATCGAGAATCAAATTGCGGGAATGTGGGGAGATTCGGGTGAGCGAGCCAAGGCGTTGGGCTGGCTGAAGAAGGCCAACGCAGATGCCTTTGAGCACCGCTCAGAAATTCTGTCGGATGCGGCGTTTGCGAAGTGGAAAGACGATCCCGAATTCATCGCCGTGGCCGGTCAAACCAAGCCGGCCAATCTCAGCCGCAATCAGCAGTGGCAATTCGATCTGGACTTTCTGCTCGCTGAGATTCACCGCCTCCATTACCGCTACCGCTGGGACGAACTGCCCGCCGACCTCGCGGCGACCGCCGCTACTCTTCGCACCCAGATTCCGAATCTGACGGACGGACAGATCATTGTCCGGATGCAGCGGATTCTAGCGCGGCTTGGCGACGGACATAGCTTGGTTTACTTTTTCTTCGGCAACCGCGAGCTCAAACGCCTGCCGGTCAATCTCTACTTTTTCTCGGATGGGCTGTACGTCATGCACGCGCCAGCGGCCCAGACAGACCTGATTGGTTGCCGCGTGCTCAAAATCGGCGATCTGGATCCCGAGACGATCCTCCAGAGGCTTACGCCTTACATCACCCGCGACAACGACGATATGCGTCGGGTCATGGGCGTCTATTTCATGACAACCCCGGAATTTCTCCGCGAAATAGGCGCTATCAGCGACGTGGATCACGTCGCACTGACGGTGGAAGCTCCGAGCGGTGAGAACAAGACGGTCACGCTCGAGGCGGCCGTTGGAGGCAACATCATCAAGTCGCTGGTGCCGCCGCAGTCACCAACGCCACCGCCACTTTACCTGACGCGTCTGGATGAGCCCTACTGGTTTGTCGAGCTGCCCGAAGCAAGGGCGGTTTATTTTCAATTTCATCACGTCATGAACGCGCCCAGCGAGAACCTGGAAGCCTTTTCGGCACGGCTCAAAAGCTTTCTGGACGAAAAGCGCCCCGACAACCTCATCATCGACGTGCGTCATAACAACGGCGGCAACGCGCAACTGCTTCCACCGCTCCTGCGGACGCTCACGCAATTTGAAGGAAGCAAGCCGAGCGCGCGCATTTACGTCATCAGCGGCCGGAGCACATTCTCCGCTTGCGAGATCTTCATCGCGCAAGTGGAAATGCTGACCCGCGCAATCTTCGCAGGCGAGCCCAGTTCTTCAAGTCCCAACTTCATTGGCGAAGATGTGCCCGTTACGCTCCCGTTCTCGCAGGTGACGGTGAGCATTTCCACGGCCTATCACCAAGGCAATGGAAGTGACCCCTGGGTCTGGATTGCGCCGACCATCCCAGCGGCCCTGTCGTCAAAAGAGTACTTCGCGAACCGCGATCCGATCCTGGAAGCGGTGATCAACGTGATCAAAGATAAGTGACGCGGCACTGCCTGCTCACTTTCACGAAGCGATGATCGGCCAGCAGGGTGACGGCTTAGGATAACTCCCGTTTGATGGCGAGGCTTCAGTACATCCTGACGCCCTTTCACCGCTTCGTCCCGCGGTCCAGAAACGGGCTTCGAGGAGATCGCTCCCTCCGCGCCCTTTTGTGACTGACCTGTTTTCGGTAGATGTCCTCGAAGAGGACTTCTGGCCCGGAATAACTTCCGATTTGCCCGGTATTCGGGAAGAAACCCCGTGCCTTGGTCATGATCCATCCCCTTCAAAAACTCTGTACGCGCTAATATTGTGTTTCGGTATCGACGAAATGAGTACTTGGAACGATCACGATCGCTGGGCGGCACTCTGTTCCGGACTGTCGTGTCCTATCTGTCGCCGGAATGAACCGCTAGACCTCGTGCTCACATTGGAGGCATCCTGGGTCACAATGCAGGAAGCGGCTCCCGTTCGTGGGTACGCCTGCCTTGTGTCGCGCACTCATGCCGTGGAGTTGCACGACCTGCCGGAGGCGTCCGCGTGCGCTTTCATGCGAGACGCGCGAGGAGTGTCCAGCGCATTAGTAGCCGCCACTGGCGCGGTGAAATTGAACTACGAAATTCATGGGAACTCATTGCCTCACCTGCACATGCATTTCTTTCCTCGCTACCGCGGAGACTGCTTTGAAGGTCAACCTGTCAATCCCCGCCTAGTGGTCCAACCGGTGTATGCAGCGGGGGAGTTCCAGAAGATTCGGGATGCCTTTCTACGTGCTTTGACCTCTTCGGTAACCTAGCCTCACCCATCGGCTGAAACCGGAGGATTCCTGGATAGCTGTCGTGTTGTCAGCAAATCGGAGGAATCGGAAGTTGTTCAGAAACGGGCTCGGAGGAGCTCAATCGCGATCTCTCCCCGAAACCGACTTCTGGCTCGTAACTGTAACGCCGGGGTCTTGCGTGTAGTCGCGTCCTTTTACGCCTAGAGCCGAGGCCAGGGAACCGCTTTGATGTTTCAGCTGAAATCCCCACCTAGTTCGTGGTGTCGAATCGATTTCAAGGTTCCAGGCACAACTCAGCCATGCGATCGGCGGGGTAATCGGCGATTCGGGACAAACCCATTCGCAGGGTAGCCTGCCGGATCACAGTCGGTCAGTTTTCCTGCTCCGATCAAGTACGCCTAGGCGGCATCGTGCTCACGGATGCCCTTTTTGCGCACTGTCGTCTTCTGCCGCAAGGCGCCGTTTGAGCGGCGCGACCAGCGAGCGCTGAAACCCTGGCTGCTTGGTAAGAGCTAGTTGCAGCGCGGTTGCGTAGTAAGGGCGAGCCTCTTCTCGTCTGCCGAGCGCATCCAGCACGTTGCCCATCCGTGCGTTCACTCCGGCCGAGTCGGGGGCGAGAGCCACAGCTTGTTGTGCTTCCTGCAGTGCCTCCGGCAATCGCTTGCCGGCGAGAAACACACCCGCCTTCTGTGCATGAGCCAATGCAGCCGCAAGTGGGGTCTCGAAGCGTCCTTCGTACACAAAGACACTGGAATCGATTGCATCGGCAGCCTTCAAGGTCTTGAACTGCTCATATGGATTGAGTGGAGGCGGGCCGAATTCGAATCCCGTGAGATTGACTGCGCTGATGAACACCGGACCATCGATCGCAGCAGTAGCGTCGGAGAGCGTGCCCAGCCAAATTGATTCTGTGGTCGGAAGCAGCTTGCATGGGATCTTGTAATAGTTGTAGTCGATCACACCGGTTCCAAAGTAAACGAACCAGCAGTTTTGCAGGTGGCGCTCGTCGGTGTATCGCTTCACGGCATGCAATTGCTGCGCCCAGTCCGCACTCGAATCGCTCACATACCTCCAAACGTTCTTTGGGCCACCAAAGGCTTCGTTCGCATAGCCAATGCAATTGGGGAATGCGCGCACCACCGAGATTGCCTGGAAGACCAGCAGAAGTACGACCGCATACCGCCAGCGGCGGCTGTTCTTAATCAGCACGGAGGCCGCGCCCGCGATCAGGATCGCAAGAAAGATGTAGACGGGCAGGATGTGGCGAATGCCAATGTTCATTCCGCTCTTCATCGACACAGCCAGATAGATGAGCGGCGGAACCAGTAGAAACAGCAGTTCGTGCCTCTTCCGCAGGCGCCCGCTCGCGATCACCCAAACGCTAATCGCCAGCAGGATCAGGAATGTGAGACTCGATTTCACCAGAATGGCCGCCGGGAAGTAAAACCAGACGGCATGCGGATAGGATTTGCCGAAGAGATAGCTGTTGAAGCTGTCGGCACTGAACAATACGTGCGCAAAGCCGTAGATGTAAGACTCGGGGAGCAAGTGGAAACGGGCGAATTCGTGAAGTACTTTGGCTTGCGTAGGACTCGGAACTCTGGCCAGTTGCGCCTCCATCGGCGGATTCAACTGCAACCCGTTCCCGCGCGCCGCATAGCGGAAGGCATAGGTCGCCCACAGAATTGCGATTGCCATGAGGCCGATGATCACTAGGGCCGTAGCATAGCGAGCGGCGCGTTTACCGACAGAAAGTTCCGATCCGCTGTTCGCTGACTCTCGCCGGAATATCTCGATTCCCGCGAGAATCAAGAGCATGGGGAAGACAAGGACCGCGCTGTGCTTGGATGCCAACGCCAGTCCGACGGCAACCCCAGTGATCATCAGCCGGCCCGCGGATGGCGATTGCACATAGCGGTAGAACGCATAGATCGATGCCAATAAAAAGCAGGCTTGCGCCGCGTCCGTCGTTACCAGCGCTCCGTGAGCGAGCAGGGTCGGATCGAACAGCAGAAGCCCGAGCGCAAGGAAGCCCGCGGTGGTGTCGAACATTTCTCGCGTCGCGAGAAACGCGATCACCAGCAACAGCAGCGTGAAGATTGAGGCGGCCATCTGCGCGCGAAACACGATTTTGTCGGCGTCGTTGTGAAAGATGAAATCTCTTCCACCGAGAACCGCCTGTAACCGGTAAGGGCGATCTTGCATCTCTGGAACGTTCAGTTGCATGGGAAGCAAAGGCACAGTGGCAACGAACTTGACCAGCGGCGGATGCTCGGGATTCAAGCCAAAGTCGCCGCGCCACGACATGTATCCGGAATAGATATGGTCGGGCTCATCCCAGGTAACGGTGTTCGCGTGCGAGATCAGTGCCAGGTGAATGGCGAAGAGCAGAATAAACCCGGCCACGCCCGCCACCACCCACAACCGGCGGGAGTCCCCTTGTAGTGAAGTCAATGCTTATACCTCACGAAGAGAATTCAGAAAACCAACCTTCAACGAGAGTTGAGTCTGTCGACTTGAGCCCGCGCGGTCGTGCTTATGTAGCCGAATCCCCTGCCGCGCACGACATCTGACGGCAAGCCGAAGTTTCACGAAGTTGAAGACATAAAAAACTCGGCGCGGAACGCCAGTGTACCAAGTTCGCGACCGCCGCGTGTGCCATCGTGCCTACGCCGTGAAGCCGAGGCACGGTAGTTGGCGAAGAATCGCCATTTCACTTGTTGACCCAGACGAATTGCCCGCTGACTCGGAAGCTGTCCAGAAACGGGCTTGGAGGAGATCAATGGCGATCTCGTCGAAACCGATTTCTGGCTCAATGTAATTTCCGGATCGCCCGTTACCTTCCCAGAACTCCGAAGTCCAACATTCCGTTCGCAGCGTTCGGTGGGTGATTCGGCGATTTATCACGCTTCGAGAACGGGCGGCGGCCATCGCGTCATCCGCATTCAATTGCAGGAGTGAGGTATACGTATTCCTGACGGAAGGTTCCAAGAAGGTGGAACAGCTTCAGGAACTAGTGGTATACGTATTCCCGAGGGAAAGTTCAACGAAAATGGACAGCTTAATGCAGAGAGAAGAGTCCGTTCCTTCTGGATGCCGAAACAAATTCGGCAAAGCAAATAGGATAAGCATGAAGACGAGAATCCATCTTGGACGTTCGCTCGCACTGGCACTCCCTGTGATCTGCGCCACGTTGACGATGGCGCAACAGTCCGGGGCCGGGGTTCCTCCGACCAGGCCCAAAGGCCCGTGTGACATCTATACTGCGGCCCGCGACCCCTGCGTGGCCGCCCACAGCAGCACCCGCGCGCTGTACGCCTCCTACAACGGCCCGCTCTACCAGGTGCTGCGCCAATCAGACGGCAAGACCCTCGAGATCGGCGTCGTCCAGCCCGTGGCGTCGCCGGCCCCGGATGCGGGCGGATACGCCGACGCGGCCGCGCAGGACAAGTTCTGCGCCAACACCTACTGCTGGATCACCACCCTCTACGACCAGTCCCCGAAGCGCAACGATCTCACACAGGTACCCCGCGGCGGATTCAGTGGCCCGGCCATGGGTGGGTTCAACAATCTTCCGGTGGCCGACATGGCGCCGATTACGATCATGGGCCACAAGGTCTACGGTGTCTTCATCGAGCCGGGCATGGGCCTTCGCCAGGATGACGCGAAAGGCACTGCGGTCGACGATCAGGCGGAGGGACAGTACTGGGTGATTAACGGCCGGCACTTCAACTCCGGCTGCTGCTTCGATTACGGCAACGCCGAAATCGACAGCCGCGACGACGAGAACGGCACCATGGAAACCACCTACTTCGGCAACTCCACGCCCTGGTATCACGGGAATCCCCCCGGCCCGTGGATCATGACCGACCAGGAGAACAACCTGGTGGGTTGCGTCAACCCGGATGGATCCAAGTTCTGCGCAAGCTTGCCGACCATCACCTGGCGATTTGTCACCGCGATGGCCAAGGGCGAACCGCATCATTGGACCTCCATGGGCGGCGACGCGCAGCAGGGGTCTCTTTCGGTCATGTTCAACGGACCGCGCGTCAATTCGACATACGACCCGATGCGAAAGCAGGGGGCCATTCTCCTGGGCAATGGCGGCGACAACAGCGTCGGCTCGCAGGGGACCTTTTATGAAGGCGCCATGACGGTCGCAGGCACCTTCCCGACAGACGCCACCGACCAGCTTGTGCAAACTAACGTCGTGGCTGCGGGGTACGACGTCCCTCGTCTGAGCGTTGCGCCCGCATCTGCAACTGCCACTCCGCCGGGACTCCAGACGTTCTCACCAGGATCCTCGCACGACACCACCGTGACCTTCACGAATACAACTGGCGCGCCCGCGGCGGGCGTCAAGTTGAGTATTTCCGTGCCCAGCAAGCAGTGGACCTCCTTCAATTCAGGCACCACCGAGACATCGAAGACGTTCGCTGACACGGTGGCTCCGGGTGCGAGCGTGAGCGCCACATTCAAGGTCACCTCCGGGTCTACGGCCTTCAACGGAGACCTGGTCGGCAACGTCCGGTGGACGAACCCATCCAGCGGCAAGCAGCAATTCGAGACAACGGTCGAGAAGGTCCGAAATGTCAGCCCGGTCAAGATCAACGAGTTGCGCGTCAGTGGGGGTTCTCTCAACAACTCGACGGACTCATTCATTGAGCTCTACAACGCCGGCGCCGGGAGCGTCGACATCTCCAACTGGACCCTGACTGAGCACACCAGCCAACAGGCCATCTTCTCGACAGTAAGGATTCCGGCCGGGACGAAGCTCGCGGCTGGCGGCTTCTACCTGCTTGGCCTCTCCAACTCCGGGCTAGCAGCGCCGGCGCGTGCCGGAGATACCACCATCCCCGTCAGGAGCAGCACCGGCATGTCGGCCGGCGATACGATCACCATCGACACCGGCTCCAATGTGGAGACCCGCAAGATCGCAAGCATCGGGACGGCGGCCAGTAACAATACGACACTGTGGCAACCCCTTCCCGATGGTCCCGTGATCACGGTCCCCGTCGGCTCGACCAACGTGCCTGTCACGAGCGCGTCCGGCTTCGTGGTCGGAGAGAAAATCGCCCTCGGCTATGGCGCCACCTACCCCGCGGTCGCAAAGGCGGTGGAGCAGTACGAGGTGGCTACGGTGACCGCGGTCGGCAAGCAGGGTACGCAAGCCTACCTTGCGGCGGACGCGCCCGCCGGCNNGACAAGATCAGGTTGGATATCGACAGTGTCGACCATGGGATCGAAACCGTCACGGTCACGCGCGTCGGCATGCAGTCGAAGCGCACGAACCTTTCAGTGGATGCGCCCGCCGGCACGACGAATATCAAAGTCCGCAACGCGAACGGCTTCGTGGGGGGCGACAAGATCACCATCGGCACCCCCGCGAACCGGCAAACGGTTACCATCACCGGAGTCGGCGCTGGGAATCCGATTGCCGCCAGCATCGACTTTGCGCCGGCCCTCGACCACGCGCATACCAACGCCGAGGAGGTAGTAGCCCAGGGAACAGGCCTCGACTTAGCCGCCCCGCTGAAGTTCAACCATGCGGCCAACCTCCCCTTCAGCGATCGGGGGACCGGGATCAGCTTTCAGCCGGCGACGGCGTTTGCCCATTCGAGCAACGAGCCTGTCCAGGCCCTTGGCACCGGCATTACGCTTGACCGTCCGTTGGCCAGCGGCCATGAGGTCAACGCAGTTGTGCGGGACGCCGGGGTCACAACCGCCGGCTACCAGGGGACGCCCGCACCCAATCAGTGGTTCGGAGGGCCCGAACTCACCACCAATGCCGTAGCCTTCGGAAGATTCTCCGTCTCGTTCAGAGCGGGCAGTGTGGTGCTGCGGGACGCCTCTGGCCTGGTAGTCGACAGCCTCAACTATGGCGGCCTCGTCGACCCATGGGCCGCCGAGGGCTACCAGACTACCTCCGGCTCAGAGCAGACTGGCTGCCACGTGCCTGCGCCCGGCGGGGCCATGAGCATCGGGCCGGCCGCCGCGGGCGCCACCAATACAAGTGCGGGTCGCTTCCCCGACGGCGCTGACACAGACAGCAATTGCACCGACTTCGTGACGCAGGCCGCTGCTACCGTGTCCTCCGCTGCGGACGCGGGCGCCACCAACATCAAGGTCACGAGCGTGGCCGGCTTTGACGCGGGCCAGAAGATCATGATTGACACCGGCGCGAACCTTGAGACCGCCGTCATCGCGACGGTGGGCACAGCAGGTGCCACAAGTGTGGGCGCCGCCACCGACGCGGGCGCTACGGTGATACCTGTTGTCAACGCGACTGGTTTTCGCGACGGCCAGACCTTCACGATTGACCGCGGCACGAACTCAGAAACGGCGGTTGTTGCCGCTGTCAGGAGAGGGTTCGGTGGCACCACAATCACCGTCGCCGCGCCGCTCACTCGTGCGCATTCGGCTGGTGCCCAGGTCTCCGGCACCGGCATCACCCTCGCTGCTGCGTTAGCCCGGGCGCATGCCATCGGGGCGCAGGTCACCGATAACGTTCCCACGCCCGGTGCGCCAAACCGCTATGACCGGAAACCTCATTGAGTGTGGTTGTAGAACTGAATTGGACAATATGAAACACTCTACTTCGATAGAAGGATGGGAAGCCGGGCGCCGCATGCCCGGCTCAATGTGAAAGGTTTTTGCGCGGAGGGCGAGGAGATGTCGTCTCTGGATGTCAGCAGGGTGGGGAACCTCGGGGCATGTCTCCTCGAAGCCGACTTCTGGCCCGCCTGGGTCAACTTCCGGATTGCCCATTATTCGAGCAATCGCCGAATACCTTCCGGAGTCCGATATTCCGACTACATCACCATGGGATCGTTTCGTTTTGCCAGCGCGTGAACGTACCAGTAGGGCCATCCGGACCGAGCAGCGCAACGCGCACCACCTCGCGAGAGCCATCTTCGACAGAGGCCGCGCCCTCATATCCGTTGAGGTTCGTCTTAGTGAAGCCCGGGGTCACTAAGTTGACTTTGATCCCAGTCGACTCCAGCTCGATCATCATGGCCAGCGTTATAGCGTTGAGAGCCGTCTTGGACGCAGGATAAACGGGACTGAACATCGCGTGGTAGGGAAAGGCCGGATCGGCGTTCATCGTCAGCGAGCCCACTCCGCTCGAGACGTTGACGATACGGGCATCGGACGAGTCACGGAGAAGCGGCAGCATCGCCTGGTAAACGGCGAGGACACCGAATACGTTGGTTTCCCACACTGCGTGTATTTCATCGAGCGATGCGTTGCTCGCGAGGGTTATCTTTGCGTACTCCTGGAGAGATAAGTTGCCCTTTTTCGTATTCGAGATAGCCGCGTTATTGACCAGCAGGTCGAGACGGCCAAACTCCTTGCGGATGCGTTCCGCCGTGGCGGCGATCGAAGGCCGATCCGTTACGTCGAGCTGAAGGGCGATGGCGCCCTGTCCGATCTCCTTGGCCGCGGCCTCGCCGCGCTCGAAATTGCGCGACCCGACCAGCACAGTGAGACCGTTCGCCACCAGTTCCTTTGCCACCTGAAACCCGACTCCTTGATTGGCCCCGGTGACCATGGCAACGCGTTTGCTCTGCATAGATATCTCCTTTTAGGTTCAGACCTGGAAATACTGCATATTCTCAAGATCAGCGATAAGGCCAGGCCCCGTCGGGTTCCATCCTAAGTGTTTCCGCGTTTGCGCATTGGAAGCCGGCATGTCGAAGCCCGCGAACATCGCAAGCCAGCCAAAGTGAGCTTGCGCCTTCTCTGGAGCAAGGCTGACCACGGGCACTTTCAACCCTTTGCCAATTACTGCAGCAATTTCCCGCATCGGTATCCCCTCTTCAGCGACCGCGTTGTACCTACTTCCCGCTTCGCGCTTCTCCAACGCGAGCCTGTAGAGATGGGCAACGTCCTGAACATGCGCCGCCGGCCAGCGGTTGCGTCCCTCACCTATGTACGCCGACACTCCCTTCTCGCGGGCCACTTGGACCGCGTAGGTGATCAGGCCCTGCTTGACCGTGTCGTGGACCTGGGGAAGGCGCACCACCGACACGTTCACTCCGCGCCCCGCCACGGAAGCTCCTGCGACTTCCGAGCCTTTACGAGGATTTGGGTGGTTGGCATCGAAATGATCCTCGGTTGCGGGCTGACCTGGAGCAGCATTTCCCATTCCGGTTCCGGAAGTGATGAGGAGCGGGCGGTCCGACCCGATGAGCGCTGCGCCGAGAGCCTCGATTGCGCGCTTGTCCTTTTCACAGACCTCGGCGAACTTCGAGAAGTCCTTGCCGAAGGCGCTGTGGTCGAAGGCGAGGTGGATCACGCCATCGGCCTGGGCAGCGCCGCTGCGGCCGACCTGCTCGCGGTCTACCAGCGCGCCCTTGATACCGATCCGCTGTGGCGTCAGGCCACGGCNNTTCCTGAACGGTGGTATACCCGATAAAACCTGTAGCACCCGTAACAAATACCTTCATAAATTGTCCTTCCTGAATTGTTGCGATATGAATGACAGCACGGACGGCTACTGATCCCCTTGACCTCGACCGATTGCGTCGAGATCCGCAAGTACTTCAGCCGGGATCTGAAGCGTCGCGGCCTTCAAATTCTCGCGGAGATGTGCCACGGAAGATGTTCCCGGGATCAATAAGATGTTGGGGGAGCGATGGAGAAGCCAGGCTAACGCAACCTGCATGGGCGTGACTTCGAGTAATGCCGCAGACGCGTCAAGTGCCGAAGACTGTAACGGGGTGAAGCCTCCCAACGGGAAAAACGGAACGTAAGCGATCCCTTGAGCAGCCAGATCATCGATGAAGGCGTCATCGTTCCTGCGGGCCACGTTGTAGAAATTCTGCACGCACACGATCTCGGTAATGGTTTGAGCCTCCGAGAGCTGCTTAGGAGTTATGTTGCTTAGTCCGATATGACGAATCATGCCCTGACACTTCAGTTCGGCAAGCACGGTCAGAGGTTCCTCGAGGGATTCCTCGCCGGGTTCCATGATTCCTCCAATCCGAAGATTGACGATATCTAGCGCATCGAGACCAAGGTTTCTCAGGTTGTCATGGACGCCGTCGATGAGCTCCTGGCGGGAGAGAGCATGAATCCAGGACTTGTCTGAACCGCGCCGAGCGCCTAATTTGGTGGCGATCACGAGACCATCCGTGTACGGATGGAGAGCCCGCTTGATGATCTGATTGGTCACATGCGGTCCGTAGTAGTCGCTGGTGTCAATGTGGTTCACGCCGGACTCTAGTGCCTCGCGAAGAACCGCAATGGCGGCATCGACGTCCCGTGGTGGTCCCCAGACGCCGGGTCCGGCGAGCTGCATCGCACCGTATCCCATGCGGTTCATTTTCAACGATGTGGCAGGTAGAGTGAAACCGCCGGCAAGATCGGTCTGTTCCATCATTCCGTTCCTCCTTGCTACAATCATTTGATGAAGGATTCTTCAGGTTTGGAGTTCGCATATGCCGGCTGACGCCGTCGTTGCATTCGAGCCAAGAAAGACGCCCCTCCAAGCGAGGTCAACGGTCACGGTAGAGGCGATTTCTGAGGCGACTATTCAGGTTTTGCTCAGTCACGGGGCAGACCGATTGACGACGACACGGGTCGCCCAGCGTGCCGGCGTCTCGGTGGGCACACTGTATCAGTACTATCCCAATAAGCAGTCGCTACTGTTTGCAGTGCTGGAAAATCATCTCACTAACGTAATGGCAACGGTTGAGGCCTCTTGTGAGAGCGCATGTCATAAACCGTTAGCCGAGATGATTCGAGAAATGGTGGAGGCGTTCGTCGACGCGAAGATGGACCGCGCAGACATCTCTGTGGCCCTCTACCAGGTCGCTGCCGACGTGGGTGGCCCCGCCTTGATCAAACGGATCAACCAACGGTCTCGGAAAACTGTTGAGGCGATGCTGGAGACAGCGTCCGACATCAAGTCGCCACCCGACAAATTCGCCATCGACATAATGCTTTCAGCCATGGCGGGCGCGATGCGTTCCTTGCTGGAGGCTGGACCATCCCCTGCAACGGTCCGAAAATCGCGAGAGCAACTCGTGCTCCTTTGTCAGTCATACATGACGGCCGCGACAGCGAAACGCGTTTAGAGCACTCGCCGCGGTTGTTAGCAACAGCCCTTTTGAACATTAACTGCCCAATTGTTGGTAATCCGGAAGTTGGCCAAAACGGGTTTCGATGAGACCAATTTCACATCTCCTAGAAGCTGACTTCTGGCCAACATCGTTGAGAGCCCCGTCCTAGGCATAACTTCCGGTTTGCCCGGGAGGGGCGTTTTCACCTCGTCAAAGAAATCACCGTGGATCCGCACTCGCCGGTTTTGTTGTTGGTACACTTGCGGCTGGAAGTCATGGATCCGAGGCTGCGCAGAGAAGACAAAATATGATAGACCACATTATTCTCACAGTCCGTGATTTCGAGCGTTCAGTCGCTTTTTACGCCAAGGCCCTGAAACCACTTGGGATCACAAACTTTACAGATTACAAAGGCCAAGACGGACACCCCGATTTGAAGGGTTTTGGTGACGGCAAAAGAGCTTTTTTCTGGCTCAAAGAAGGAAAGCCCTACCCCCAAGCGGTGCATGTTGGATTTGTCGCGAAAGACCATGCTGAGGTAGAGGAATTCTACAAAGCGGCTGTGGACGCCGGAGGCAAGAGCAAGGAAGCACCTCAAACTCGGCCCGAATACTATCCCGGCTATTATGCGACATGGGTGCTCGATCCTGACGGCCACGATATCGAGGTCGTTCATAAAAGCTAACAGGATTACTGCTGGGGGCGTTGAGGCAGCTGGCGCGTCATTCGGTAGCGGATGAAGTTGCAGGAAGGCGGCTCAGCCTAATTATTTTCTCTGAAACGCTGGAATCACTTTGTCAAAGACACGTTCAGCAAAGCCCTTATCTAACGGAGCGTGTCCCTGCAACCATCGAAAGAATAAAGGTCCATTGAGTGCATCAATAAGCAGTTCCGTATCGGTTCCCCGCTTCAATTGGCCCGACGCGATAGCCTCTCCGACAAAGCGGCGAGTGTACAAACGAAACCAGTAGTTTCGTATTAACAAAAGCGGAATGTTCGCAACGGACGCAGTTCATGAGGGGGCTTGGGAGGACATAATGAGAGGCGTCGTAGTCGGCACAGGCAAACGCCTCACGGAAGTGGTCCACCGGATAGCGACGCTGCTCACCAGCGGATCGCGCAAGTCACGCGAGTTGCAAGAAAGCAAAGCCAGGCTTGAAGAAGCCCAGCGCGTCGCCCATGTCGGCTACTGGGTATGGGATCTCGATTCCGATCGCGTAACTTGGTCTGACGAAACTTACCGCATCTATGGGCTCATGCCGCAGGAAGGTCCCATAGTCTTAGCCACAGTACGCGAAATGGTCCACCCTGAAGATCGAGAGACCGTCTTCCGGATAGCGGAGGAGGCCATTCTCGGCCGAGTGCGTCCCGACGCTGAACACCGGATCGTCGGACAGANNGACCGGCGACCGAGCCACGGGGGAGGCCTACACCCTGGCGCATCACCTCACGATCGACGGTGGGAAGCGACAGCTGATGATCGCCGCGCTACGCTACTACGACACGTTTGCAAAGATAGGCGGCGCTTGGCTGTTTGCAGAGCGTCCGCTATACGTCGACTGGCTGGAGGAGCGTCCTCTGTCATGACTGACATTAGCAACGCCGCGAGGCCGTCGATGAGCATTCCAACAGCTGGCCAGAAGCACGTTGTCATCGTAGGCGCGACCGGAATGGTCGGTGGATACGCCCTTCGCTCTGCGCTCAAGAACCCTGCCATCGCAAGTGTGACTACTATCGGGCGCAGGAAGCTCGGTATCTCGCACGCCAAGCTGAAAGAGGTTCTGCATCAAGACTTCGCGGACTGTTCCGCACTCGCGGAGACGCTCGCGGGGCAGGGCGCAGCGATCTTTTGCCTGGGGACCTATACCGGATCGGTGCCGGAGGCGGAGTTCCGCACCATAACGGTGGACTACACGATCGAGTTCGCGCGAGTTCTCCGCCTCAGCAGTCCCGACGCGGCATTCTCGTTCTTGAGCGGCAACGGCGCAGACCCAACGGGACGAAGCCGGCTTGCTTTCGCGCGCTACAAGGGTGAGGCCGAGAAGGCACTACTTGCGCTTGGATTTCCAAGCGTTTACATCTTTCGGCCGGCGTACATCTACCCTGTGGATCCCCGGAGCGAGCCGAATTTCAGCTACCGGCTGTTACGCGCGATCTACCCGTTCATTCGGGTGGTGTTCCCCAACCAGGTGATTCGGGCCGACG
>PKYX01000520.1:549-3731 GCA_003132825.1 Acidobacteriaceae bacterium | reverse complement strand
CTCCTCTGACATTTTCCGCAAGTGGGTCGCTCGTGGATCTTCGGTGTGGTAGACGCGATGGCCAAAGCCGGAAATCTTCTTCTTCTGCGCCAGCATGTTCGCCACATACTCGACCGGGTCAGCGCCCTCTTTGTCGATGGCGAACAGCATACGCATCGTCGCCTCGTTGGCCCCGCCGTGCAGGGGCCCTTTGAGCGCCCCAATGGCCCCGGTGATGGCGGAGTGGATGTCGGAGAGGGTCGCCGCAATCACGCGAGCGGCGAAGGTGGAGGCATTCAGTTCATGGTCGGCGTGCAAGATGAGAGCGATATCGAGCGCGCGCTCCGCCGTCGATGAAGGACGTTCCCCGTTCAGCATCAGCAGGAAATTGGCCGCGTGCGAGAGCGAACGGTCCGGCTGGACCACACTCTTGCCTTTGCGGATGCGGTCGTAGGCGGCCACGATCATCGCCAGCTGCGAGGTCAGGCGGGTCGCCTTGTGCACGTTGGCTTCGTGGGTGTTGCTCTTTTCTTCGACATCGTAGAAGGAGAGCGCGGAGACAGCGGTCCGCAGCACGTCCATCGGCAACGCCGTTCGGGGTGCTGTGCGCAACAGGGCGATGATGGCCGGGTCAAGCTCGCGCTCCTCCGCCAGGCGCTCGTGCAATTCCTTCAATTCCGTGGCGGTCGGGAGTCTCGCGTTCCACAACAAATAGCAGGTTTCCTCGAAAGTAGAATGGTCCGCCAACTCGTGGATATCGATGCCGCGATAGGCTAAAACACCCCGTTCCCCGTCGATGTAGCAAATGCCGGAAGTAGTGGCGACCACTCCCTCGAGCCCTTTGGGCGGGTGCACCGTGCTGGGGCTAGATGTCATGCCGGATTGCGCCTCACTCGACTGCCAGAATTTGGTTGTGGCTGCGCGGAAAAAGGGCGCCGCTGCCCCCAACTAGCTTTTATACCCCAAAACACAGAAGTTTCCAACCTGCAGTAGACCAAAGGTTTACGCCAACCGGCTCGCAGAGGAGCGGGTCGTCTCGCGAGCTCAATCCCGACCAATACTGGGCTCGAGCCAACTCGGTTCGCAGCAGNNCAGGGCGCCCACGGCCTGGCTCGTCCCGCAGACAATGCCGAATAGATGCCCGGAGGGGCCGCTACGCCGCCTTCCCTAAGTCTCCTGTTCTCTATATCCATCCCATAATTCGGTGAAAGCCAGGGGTTTGACGACAAATGAGGCAGAGTGGATCCCGGTATGATCAGCGGATCCGGTACGATCGAGGGTACATAGCACCACTTTTCGCGGGTCCCGGGTGACCGATTCCGTCTACAATCAGTCAGGATGTATTGGCGCCGCTCCATTTTGGTTGTACTAGCCCTGACGGCAACCGGGTTTAGTTCCGATGAATCCACCCCCCCCCCGGTTCCCCAGCCAGCCGATAACGTCGCCGTCCTTCCCTGCGGCGAAGGAAGCGCGACCGCGCCCGGCTGCAATCCCTCGAAAAAAGAAGTGAAAGAAGCCAAATCGGCATTCGCCAAGGCGCTGCGGCTCGAAAAAAAACAACATCCCGATGAAGCCTTTGAAGCGTTCCAGACGGCGGCGCGTCTCGAGCCGCGCAATGTCAACTATGTGACCGCGCGAGAATTGTGCAGGCAGCAGCTGGTGTTTGACGCCTTGCAGCGGGGCAACGCTTCATTGCTGGGCGGGCGACAGATGGAGGCGCTGGCGGATTTCCGGAGCGCGGAGCAGCTTGATCCGACCAATGAATTCGCACGGGAGCGAGAGCGGGATGCGATTGGCGATGCCCTTCCCCAGACGGCGGCAGAGCCGCGCTTGCTCGAAGCTTCCGGGCAATTGCGGGTGACGCCGAACGCGGTACGAGCCGATTTCCACTACCGTGGGGATGGGCGCTCGCTGTTGACCGCAGTCGCACAAGCCTTTGGCGTGACCGCCAGCTTTGACGACTCGGTAGTGGCGCGGCCGGTGCACTTCGATATTACCAACGTAGATTTCTACACCGCCATGAGCGCCGCCGACCAGGTAACCCACACCTTCTGGACCCCGTTGCAGGAAAAACAGATTCTGCTGGCGGAAGAGTCGACAGAGAACCACCGCAAATTTGACCGCATGGCCATGCGCACATTTTTCCTGCCCGCGATGACGGCGCCGGCCGATATGAACAACCTGGTGACTGTGCTGCGCAATCTGTTTGACATCAAGATCGTTGCGGCGCAGCCGGCCTCGGGAACGATAACCCTACGGGCCCCCGACGACCTGCTCGACAGCGCCACCCAGTTCATCGAGAGTCTCGACAGCGCCCGTCCGGAAGTAATGCTCGATGTCAGGGTGTACGAGATCAGCTATATGCTGACCCGCGACTTTGGACTGCAGATCCCCGACAACTTTCAGCTGTTCAACATTCCCGCGGCAGCGCTGGTGGCCTTGGCCGGACAGAACGTCCAAAGCCTGATCAACCAGCTGATCTCAAGCGGCGGCATCAACCAAGCCAATTCAACGGCGATCTCGGCGTTGCTGGCGCAACTGGAAGGCCAAGGCCAGCAAAACTCGGTTTTCAGCCAGCCGGTGGCGACCTTTGGGAATGGCCAGACGCTCGAGGGCGTGAGTCTCGGTACGCTGGGAGTGCAGGCCTCCGAGACCCAAAGCTGGGTAAAGACTCTGGAACATTCCACCCTGCGGGTTTCCCAGGGCAGCGACGCGAGCTTTCGCGTGGGCTCGCGCTATCCGATTCTCAATGCCTCGTTTGCTCCTATCTTCAACAGTCCGGCAATCGCCCAGGTAATCGGGAATAACAGCTTCCAGGCGCCGTTCCCTTCTTTCAGCTATGAGGATTTGGGGGTTAACCTGAAAACCAAGACGCTCGTGAATGGAGACTCTGCCATCAGCCTGCAGGTTGACCTGCAGCTCCGCACCCTGCTCGGACAATCCATGAACGGAATCCCCGTTATCTCCAACCGCGAATTTCAGGGAAGCCTCACCCTCGAGGACGGGCAGCCGGCCGTGGTCGCCGGAGAAATCGACCACACCGAACAGAGGAGTATCAACGGGGTTCCGGGTCTCGGAGCAATCCCCGGGCTCAGCCAGATCCTGGACAGCAACAATATAGAGGACACCTCGGATGAATTGCTGATTGTGATTACTCCGCGGATAATCGGCGAGGCGGAGCACAAACAGGCCGTGGTCTGGAT
>PKYX01000520.1:348-538 GCA_003132825.1 Acidobacteriaceae bacterium | reverse complement strand
ATTGCGATCGAGCGCCCATTCACAAAGAGCATGGGCGTGCCGCTGACCTCAAGCGCCTTGCCCAGCTCCACGGAATGCTGCACTCGTTCGACCGTCTCCGGAGCAGCGGCACAGACCGCGACCTCGGCGCTTTTCGCTCCCGCCGCATCGGCAATGGCGTTCAGCTTCTCGTCGGCGTTGGCCGCCGTGA
>PKYX01000520.1:0-278 GCA_003132825.1 Acidobacteriaceae bacterium | reverse complement strand
ACCAGCGTGACGGTGGCGTCGGCCGGGCCGCGCGAAGGACCGTTGATTCCCTTCTCCAGCGCTTTTTTCGCGGCATCAAAGGGACGCACGCCAAAGGGGATGATGTTGCCAAGTACGGCATGCTGACCGTCGGGGGTGACGTAGAACTTGCTGGGCGATGCCCCTTGCGGGCCGCTCACGATCACCGTAACCTCGGCGAGTCCTGCGGCAGCAGAGGGCCGAATATCCTCCACCTTCCAGGTGATCGTCGGATTCCAGCCCAGGGTCTGCTGCAGAAA
>PKYX01000026.1 GCA_003132825.1 Acidobacteriaceae bacterium | reverse complement strand
AGTAGTTTCCGCTGGTTTCGTATTCCCAGACATTGGATGGATCTTTGCCCGTGTCCAGCCCTGCCTGAGAGATGGCCCAAGCAGCCAGATCGTCGAAGCTGCGATTGCGCTGGCGAAGATCGAGATAATCGGGNNTCAGTGTCAAAACGGCAGTGATGGTGAAGCCGGGAGACTTGCGCAGTTGGCGTAGGGCGAATCGCAGGTTCTGCAGCAGGGTGGTCATGGTCGGGCTCCGGATTACAGTAATTCTATTCAGAAAAGCAATTCGAGAGCCAAAGTGTCTTAGACGCAACTGTATGAGAAAGGATCGGCTTACGGAATCTCGCAGGCGCATGGGAATCGAATTGCGTCCAGTTTCGCCGGCGGGTGTCCGTGAATGAACAGGGGCGGCGGCAACGGCGGCTTCCGTTCTCAGTTGACGCCAGCAGGCCAAACCACGTTTCCAGAATTGCGGTGGCTCGAAACGCGAGTTGGCGATTACGGGCACATCGGCAGAGACCTAGGATGGGCTTACTTCGAGCCCGGAGGCACAACGCCGTTCATGCGCAGATACTCGACCATCTGTCCATAGTGGTCGAATCCATGAGCAGAAATGAAAGATGCGACGACCGACCGCGTGTGCAGACCGTCGACACCGTCAATAGTAGTGTAGGCATTCTCGGCTGTAATCGTCGCGAGCGCCTTGTGTGCATAGGCGAAAGAATCCGCAGCGGCCTTCAGGAGTTCCTCTTTCGTCGTCAGACTCTCGATGCTTTTCGGGTCAACCGGCATCTTCTCCCCGAGAATCTTCGAAGCAAAGTAGTAGTTCGCCGTCGCGACATGCGATATTTCCTGCGCGAACGTGCGAACCCCGTCATACCTCGCGCCCTGCGAGGGCGCGAAGGTTGCCGTAGTGGGCGCAAAGCCGTATTTGTCCGCAGGCATTGCCTGCGCGACTCCCATAAACTCCTGCTCAAAGAGGTTGAGCAACTCCTCCTGCGCCTGCACCGGTGACATTTGGTTGCCAGCGGCTACCTTCGCTCTGGTTGAGCCCGTTTGCGCAGAGCCCGTCAGCGCACAGCCTCCCAGAATCAAAGCGGTGCAAACATACCGGAGACGCATCGATCACCTCACTGGCAAAATTTCTCAACAGTCTAGCAGACGCCTGCCTTCGCGATGTTAGCAGTCATTTGGGGACTTCAGGGCTTAGCGCAAATCGACGTTTCTGGAGAACAGACATCCAAACCGATCGTTGACCGGCTCCTCAAGATTCTGCTTGCACCCTAGGTAGCGCTCGGTCGTCAGAACCGAGGCATGGCCGAGGAGAAACTGAATCTGCTCCAGTTCGCCTCCATTGACGTGACACAGCTTCGCACATGTTCTCCGCAAATCGTGCGGCGCGAGATGGTCAAGCTGCATTCGCTGGGCACAATTCCGAACCACATACCAGACGACGTTTTCCGAGAGACCTTTGCCCCATGCGGTTCCATGCCGGCTTACTGCCCTAAAGACTCGGCCGTCTGTGACACCCGCTGCCGCCATCCACCTATCGACTGCGCTCTTTACCCAAATCGGCACCGGAACCGTGCGAACATGGCCGCCCTTTCCTACGAGATCCACGATTGCCCAGTGGCCGTGACGGATTTGGAGCTCTTCTTTCCTCAGGGACGCCAGTTCCGCTCGTCGGAGGCCACATCCGAGCAGGATGGAGATCATGGCCACGTCGCGGGTGCAACGAAGGCTCTTGCCATCTGATTTCTCAAGGAGCAAACGGGCCTGATCGCGATTAAGCCAGTTGCCGACCCGGCAGCCCAGCTGCTTCACTCCTTTGACTCTTCTGATTCCGGCCGCTAATTCTGGACTCAGTAGTCCCGAATCAGCAGCTTCGTAGGCGAGACGCCTGACCGCTGCGAGCCTCTGGTTGATGGTGCCTGCCGCCAAGCCCAGAGACTCGAGATGCAGCCGGAATCTAAGGACCACGGCTCGGCTCAAAGCCAGTCGTGGTTCAGAACAGTACCACGTGATGAACTGCTCCATGGCGAACCTGTAGTTCCGTCTCGAATTTGGTGAACTCAAGCTGTTGAGCACGGAATTCTTCGCATGATCCAGGTCAGGCAGACGGAGGACGATCTTACGGCGAAGGGGCTTCTTGTTCTTCTTGCGCATACGAGCGGACTCCACGCCGCTGGCATGCTTGGATTGGTATGGTGCCTTTCGTTCTGGCCGGTCTGGCAAAAATCATCGATGAGCGCACAGGCGATTATGCGCTTACGGAGATTCCTCCGCGAGTACATAAGTGGCTGCATGGAATGACAGAATGAGACTAGTTTCGCGGCACGAATAACTGACAGGCTATTCCGAGCGCAAAGCCTGAGCAGGATCGGCGGCAGCGGCGCGCAGAGCCGGCAGCGCCGAAGCCAGGAATGCCAGCACCAGTATGAGGACCACGCTCGCGACGTAAACAATCGGATTCGTGGCGCTGACTCCGAACAGGAAAACGCGGACGAGTCGAGAGACGGCGAGCGATCCAAAAAGACCGAGAGCGCAGCCGGCGGCCGCGATTTTAGCGCCCGAGCCGAGCACAAGCCGCGCGATGTTCCCGCGCTGTGCGCCCAAGGCCATGCGAACGGCGATCTCCTGCGTGCGCTGCGAGACGCTGAAGGCGATGACGGTGTAGATGCCCATGGCTGCGAGGAGCACGGCGGCGAGCGCGAAGGCTGTAATGAGGCCCGTATTGAAGCGGCGCGGAGCCTCCACTGCTGAGATAGCGTCGGCCATGGGCTGCACGGGATCGAGAGC
>PKYX01000098.1:1863-9693 GCA_003132825.1 Acidobacteriaceae bacterium | reverse complement strand
TTTCCACTTTGAGATACCCATTCCGTTTCCGCGGTTTCGCTTTCCTCAGTTTCATCCGCGAGCCGAGGCCGAGACTGCCGCAGCATCGCCGAAAGAGTTCGCCCTGCCCGAAGAGACTTTCTTGCCGCAAGAAATTGTTCCGCGGCTAGAAGCTGTCCTGCCGCTGGTCGAAGCGCCTGCGCCAGAGCAAGCGCCCGAGCCAGAGCAAGCGCCCGAGCTAGAGATAGCGCAAGCGCCCGAGCTAGAGATAGCGCAAGCGCCGGCGCCAGAAAAAGATCGAATGTTGTTTCTTCGGGTCAGCGTGGTGGGGTTGACGCTGCTCCTCGGTTGGATGTTGGGCTGGCGCTACGGCGTCAGAGGAATGGTCACCGGGAACAGGACCAAACCGCCGGTCACGCGCCTGGCCCGGATCGCGCCGCCTGCAGCCGCTAAAGTGGTTGTTCCGGCGGCCGCCGATCCGCTGGCGGCGCTCACTGTCCCACCGACCGCGGCCCGAGAAGTCCCGAATGCCAGCCAGACTGTGATCCCGGGTGCGATGGTCGAACACCCGACAGCTGCGCGGCGGGCAGAGAACGCAGGGGACGAACCTGCAGCCGGCGGCCTGGTGGTGTATGAAGGCGGAAAAGAAATCTATCGAGTGCAGCCCGTAAGACACCCGGCCGCCAACGATCCCGCCATGCCGGCTCCGGCCTTGCCTGCCAAGAAGAAGGCTTCCACCACCCCGGAGCGAATTTCCGAGGAAATGGCGAGCCATCTCCTGGCCGAGCGGGTTGAGCCGCAGTATCCCGAAGCCGCCCGTTTACAGCGTGTGCAGGGCGCAGTGGTTCTCGACCTGACCGTCGGCAAAAACGGCGTGGTTCGGGCGCTGCATCCGCTCAGCGGCGATCCGGAACTGGCGCAGGCGGCGACCGATGCGGTCCGGCAATGGCATTTCAAGCCGCTGGTGCGGGATGGTGAGTTGACCACGTTCGAGACTCACATCACGGTCAGCTTCGTATTGCGGTAAAGGGATCGAGGATTCGATTTCCTTCGGACTAGGCGGGGAGCTTCAGGAAATTTTCCACCAGCTTCTTGCCCTCGTCCGTCAACACGCTCTCGGGATGGAACTGCACGCCTTCGACCGGAAAACCGCGGTGGCGAAGTCCCATGATGGTGCGTGATCCATCGCGCTCGGTGGCGTAGGCGCTCACTTCGAGTTCCGCCGGCAGTCCGTTTTCCTCGACAATCAAGGAATGGTAGCGCGTGGCCGTCATGGGCGAGGGGAGACGGCTGAAAATGGTCTTCCCGTCGTGCGCCACCGCGCTGGTTTTTCCGTGCATCAGGAAAGGGGCGCGCACCACCTTGCCGCCGAAGGCCGCTCCCAGAGCCTGGTGCCCCAGGCAAACTCCGAGCACCGGGGCTTTGCCGGTGAAATGACGAATCAGCTCGATGCTGATTCCCGCCTCCTGCGGCGTGCAGGGCCCGGGCGAAACCACGACGCGCGCCGGATGCATGGCGTCGACCGCGGCTACGCTCACCTGATCGTTCCGGCGAACCACCACCTCCGCCCCCAGTTCACCCAGATATTGCACCAGGTTGTAGGTAAACGAGTCGTAGTTGTCGAGAACGAAGNNTGTAGGTAAAGGAATCGTAGTTATCGAGAACAAAAACCATGGGAAACCGTCCCCCCGGAGCTTACAACAAACTCCGGCCCGCACCCTAGACTCCCGTGCAAAACTGCAGTCTTGACATACCGCCCGCAAAACGCCATGCTTACTGGCCTTACGGGAGGACCCATGGCCGAAGCCCAGGAGGAGAAGCGCGCCACGCGCCGGTTTGCGCTGCGCTTGCCCCTTTCCGTCAATTACAGCGAGGAGACTGCCCAGCAGAAGGCGGCGCAGACGCGCGACGTGAGCGCCCGCGGAATCTGCTTCTACGTGGACTCTTCAGTCGAGGCCGGCGCCGCCATTGAGTTCACTCTTACCCTCCCGCCCGAGATCACTCTCACCGAAAGTATCCAAGTCCGCTGCAAGGGCAAGGTTGTGCGCGTGGACAGCACCGGAGGCGAAAACAAGGTGGCGGTGGCGGCGGTCATTGACGAGTACGAATTTCTCTCCCAGCCCTAAAATCGCCACAATCGAAGGATCGCATCCTTTTGGCGGTGCCCCGCGACTCCCGCGGACCCTCCCCGACTTTCTCAGCCCGGCGCAGCGGTGGTATTGTTGCCTTCTAGCCGCTTTCGTTCCGAGGAGTGAAGCCCTTGCCGCGCAGTGCTCTGCAAACTGCCGTGATTTTGCTGGCGACGCTGCTCTCGCCGGGCGGGCGGGCGCTCGCGCAGTCGAGCTCGGCGTCGGGCTTCCCGGCGATCGACGAGGCGGAGGCTCCGCCGGCGCTGGTGCGCTCGGTCGAGGTGGTCTCGACCCCGGAGGGGCCGGCGCTTGAAATCATCGCCACCCGTCCCCTGGTTCCNNTATCTCTCCTCGCGGCAAAAGGTCACGTTTCGGGATGCCGAAGTCAACCGCATCCGCGTCGATCAGTTCCAGAAAAAACCTCCCACGGTGCGCCTGGTGGTTGAATTATCGAAGGCTTGCGATGTAGGTTGGGACGAAGCCGGCAACCGCCTGATGGTCCGCATCCATGCCGAGCAGCCGAATCCAGCCCCGCCGCCACCTGCGGTGGCCGCCCAGGGCTTGGCTCCGGCCTCGGTTCCGGGAGGCCCCCCGAGCTCGGGCGCTTTGGTCATGGCCGGGGACCGGCTGGCTCCGGGTTCTTCGATCACCGCCGGCGCCGATACGGCAGTCGTCAACCTCGAGCGCGGCGGCCAAGTGCGGGTATGCCCGGGCACGACGGTGTCGGTGACTTCCTCCCCCGACCGTCACGCCCTGATGCTGGCCATGAGCACGGGAGCGCTCGAAACCCACTATCGCCTGGACGCTTCCGCCGACTCGATTCTGACTCCCGATTTCCGCATCCTGCTAGCCGGCCCGGGAGAATTTGACTATGCCATTAGCGCCGATTCCCGGGGCAACACCTGCGTGCGCGCGCTGCTTGGCAACACGGCCTCCGCCGTGGTTTCGGAATTAATGGGCGATGGTATCTACCAGGTCAAGCCGTTTGAACAAGTGGTATTTCACGCTGGCCACCTTTCGGTGCTCGATGCCAACGTCCCCGCGGACTGTGGCTGTCCTGCGCCCTCAACCACGGTGCTGCGCGCTTCGGCCGAATCCCCTCCGGTGAGCCCGGAGCGCGTCCCACCCCAGGCCTCGCCCCCGGTGCACCTCGAGAACGAGGCGCCCCAGGCGGCGCAGTCCGCCCCCCCGACCCCGGCGGTTGCCCTGGCGTCGTCCCCCTCGGCTGGGGTGACCATCGCTCCCTCGACGCCAGAAACCGCCAGCCTGCCGGAATCGAAACCGACTGACATCAAAGTGCAAGTGGATGCTCCGTTCGTGTTCCGGGCTTCCGATCCCCCGGCCGTTCCCCCGATCGAGGCGAAGCGGGCCTCGCTCGGCGATGCCCCGGGCCCGAAGCCCCCGGCGGTGACCCCGCTGCCGCCGCCCGCTCCGCACCGCGGCTTCCTGGGAAAGGTCAAAAACGCCCTGAGCTCCCTATTCAAATAGCCGTCATCCGGAAAAAGGCCCGGGACCGCAATCGGGCCCGGTCGGGCTTCCTCCGGAATGCAAGTGACCTCGGGCACTTTTCAGCCGCCCCATTCCCCGTGGACAATAAGGGCGGACAATCAAGGCANNAGGAGTACTTTGTGAGGGGCGCTCGCCGCCCCTGGCACTTGGAAGCTCCCCCTGAAAAGGGGCACAATAGAGCTAGACTGCTTGGCCGTCATGGGAGACTCGGTATGGCTACTGTGGTGTACGTCAGCGATGTAGCGGAATTGCTCCACGGCGAGCGAGTGCACATCAACTTGAGTCCGCCCTCTCTGGTGGAATATGCCGTCGCCCGGGGCGAGGTTCGCCTGACCGCGAATGGAGCGGTGACCGGTTACACCGGGGAACACACCGGGCGCTCCCCGAAGGACCGGTTCATCGTCCGCGACGAAATGACGCGCTCCGCCGTCGACTGGGGCGCGGTGAACCAGCCGGTCGAGCCTGAGGTATTCGATGCCCTGTACGAACGGGTCCTCGATCATTTGCGGGATCGGGAACTTTTCATCCAGGACCTATTTTGCGGCTCCGATCCTGCCTATCGGCTCCCGGTTCGCGTGGTCAACCAACTGGCCTGGCACAACCTGTTTGTCCGCCAACTCTTCATCCGGCCGAGCGCGGAAGAACTGCGCAGCCACAAGCCGCAATTCACCGTCATCTGCGCCCCCGAATTCCGCGCCGATCCGGCGCGGGATGGCACTCGCTCCGAGACCTTCATTCTCCTGAACTTCAGCCGCCGCCTGGCCCTGATCGGAGGCACGGCCTATGCCGGGGAGATCAAGAAATCTATTTTCAGCGTCATGAACTTCCTGCTGCCGCCGCGCCAGGTGTTTCCCATGCACTGCTCGGCGAACATGGGCCAAAACGATGTGTCGGCGCTATTTTTCGGACTCTCGGGCACGGGCAAGACCACGCTCTCGGCCGATCCCTCGCGGCGGCTCATCGGCGACGACGAGCACGGCTGGAGCGCGGATGGAGTGTTCAACTTCGAGGGCGGCTGCTATGCCAAGTGCATCAAGCTGTCGGAAAAAAATGAGCCCCAGATCTTCCGCGCGATCCGCTTCGGCTGCGTGCTCGAAAACGTGGTGCTTGATCCGAGAACCCACGTCCCCGATTACAACGACGGTAGCCTGACCGAGAACACGCGCGCGGCCTACCCGGTGGATTTTATTGAGAACTGCGTGATTCCAGGGAGGGGTGGACATCCGAGCAACGTGGTCTTCCTGACCGCCGACGCCTTCGGCGTGATGCCGCCGATCGCCAANNGGCGTGCTGCCTCCGATTTCACGGCTGACGCCGGAACAAGCGATGTATCACTTTCTCTCCGGCTATACCGCCAAAATCGCGGGCACCGAGGCCGGCGTCAAGGAGCCGCAAGCTACCTTTTCGACCTGCTTCGGCGCGCCCTTTATGCCCCGTTCGCCGAAGACCTATGCCGAGATGCTCGGCCGGCGTCTGCGGGAACACTCCGCCCAGTGCTGGCTGGTGAATACCGGGTGGCAGGGGGGACAGTACGGAGTGGGCCAGCGCATCCATTTGCCTTACACCCGGGCGATGGTGGACGACGCGGTCGAGGGCAACTTGCGCCAGGTGGATTTTGAAGTCGAGCCCACCTTCGGGCTGAGCATTCCGAAAGCTTGTCCGGGAGTGCCGGCGGAAATACTGAATCCGCGCAATGCCTGGACCGACAAGGCCGCCTACGACCAGATGGCGGCCGAACTGCGCGGACGCTTCGTGAAAAACTTCGAGAAGTTCGACGCACCGCCAGAGGTCCGGGCCGCGGGTCCGGCTTCGGCGAAGAAATAGTTTTTCACGCTCTTTTCAGCATGCGGGAAATCGCCACCAGCACCACTGCTCCGAGAGTTGCCACCAGGATGCTCGTGACCAATCCCCCGGTGGCCTCAAAGCCCAGCAGGCGGATGATCCAGCCCCCCAAAATGGCACCCACAATGCCCAGCACGATGTCCATCAGAACGCCGTAACCTGAGCCTTTCATGATCTTGCCCGCGGCCCACCCGGCAATCAGCCCGACGAGAATGATGTAAAGGAAGTACATCGAAGACCTCCTGTCCGCAGCGCCTGCGGATTTCGATTTCGACTGCGACGCCCAACCAGCTCGAGGCGTCGTGCGAGCGTACGTTCCCCAAATACGGCTGTCAAGCGAAGGCCCGAGGTTGTGAAGGCTCGAGGTTGCGGGATGCCGGGGCGAAGGGATTTCGGACGCGCCGCCTGCCCTATGGTTAAATGAGAACCTCCATGTTTGCCCGCAAGATTCGCGTGGAATACGAAGGCAACGGCCGGAGAATCCCCTGCCCGCTAAAGTGGCTGGACAGTTTCTCTATGCGAAACTTCACCAACGCCACCGTCTTTGACGACACCCTGCCAACCGGCGATGGAGTGATGGAGATCGGCACCCACGTTCCCCTCGGGCAGCTGCGGGAGGCGATGGAGGATTGGTTCCGGCGGAAGGGCTACTTGGCCAAGGACGGNNAATTAAGGAATGGTCCGGGGCAGAATGGTCGACGAACACCCGCCGCCTGGCCAGGGCTAGTTGTCATAGTGCAGCAGCGAGAATACCTCGTACTCGGAGAGCTTGTCCCGGCCCTTCAGGAAATCCAGTTCGACGACGAAGCCCAGGCCGACGATGTGCGCGCCGAGCGACCGTGCCAGCTTGGCGGTAGCTTCCGCGGTTCCGCCGGTTGCCAGCAGATCATCCGCGATGATCACGCGCTGTCCTTTCTCGATGGCGTCCCGATGGATCTCAAGCGTGCTCGCGCCATACTCGAGCGCGTAGTCGTACTTTACGGTGGCCGCCGGAAGTTTGCCGGGCTTGCGGACGGGCACAAATCCGGCGTTCAGGCGATAGGCCAGTGCGGGAGCGAAAATAAAGCCGCGCGCCTCCATCCCCAGAACCAGATCGATGTCCTGGTTGATGTAGTTCTCGGAGAGCGCGTCGATCAGCGTGGCCAGCCCGAGCCTGTCCTTGAGCAGCGTCGTGATGTCGTAGAACAGGATGCCCGGCTTCGGGAAGTCCGGAACTTCGCGGATGAGTCGCTTGAGCGAATCGCAGTTGATTCGCGGGTGACCGGGCACAGGACTCGTTGGCATTTACCAGGCTCCTTCGATGCGGAATGCGGTCAGATTCGGAANNNACGCTCGAATCGGGATTGTTGCGCACCCAGCCGGCAATGCCGAGCAGGTGCGCCTCGCGCTCGACAAACCAGCGGTAACCCACGCCCTGCACGCGTCCCCGCACGATAAAGCGGCGGGCTTCGATGGCTTTGTCCGTGGAGGTCATCGCTCTCGGGGCTTCTCAGGCTGACAATGTAGCAGAATCGGTGGCCGCGGCTGAAGCGGCCGCGCGGCCCGGTCTCTAGGCCCTCGACAAATACGTGCCTTCGGCGGTGTCCACCCGAATCTTCTCCCCCTCATTGACGAACGGAGGCACCTGCACCACCAGGCCGGTCTCGGTTTTCGCCGGCTTGGTGACACTCGACGCGGTCGCGCTCTTCAATCCGGGCTCGGTTTCAATCACCGTCAACTCGACAGTTTGCGGCAACTCGATGCCGACCGCCTTGCCGTCGAAAAACTCCACCTTGATCTGCAGATTGGGAATGAGGTAGTCGACGGCGTCGCCCAGGATCTCTTTGGTCAGATGAGTCTGCTCGTAGTTGGCGATATCCATGAAGTAGTAACTGTCGGCGTCGGCGTACAGAAATTCCATCTCGACCTCATCGACGTTTACTTTTTCGATGGGATCGGGGGAGCGGAAGCGGTGCTCGAACATGGCCCCGGTGCGCAGATTGCGCAACTTGGCCTGGATGAATGCCCGCAGATTGCCCGGCGTGCGATGCTCGACGCTGAACACGGAATGCAGATCATTATTGTGCTTGATGATCATACCGGGACGAAGCTGGGTGGCAGGAATCGACATTGCTCGGTGCATCTCCTTCGATTGCGCTTGTGGGCCGGTGGAAGGCGGGCAGGCCATCTGTTCCGCCGGACACGACGATTCAACTCCATGATTTTATATGGTTTTGGGCCGATATGGGAAACCCCGGATTGGCGTCTTCGAGCGGGCTTCCACATTTCTCTTCGCGTAGCAGCTACAATGAAAGACACGGCATCCAAGCACTCGACCCGAGAGGAGTACGTTCATGTCATTTGGAAGAGACGAAGACGGCAATAGCGTAGG
>PKYX01000098.1:0-1839 GCA_003132825.1 Acidobacteriaceae bacterium | reverse complement strand
TACAAAGACGCCAAGGGCGCGGTCGAGGACTTCGCGGACGAAGCCAAAGACCGGGTCGGAGACGCTCTTGAACGCGGGGCCGATTGGGTGGAAGAGGTGGAACAAGGCGCCCGCAAGCGGGTCGCGCCGCTCGGACGCGCGTTGCGCCGGGACTAGCCCGGAAAATCACCGGGATCAGTACAGGCGGAAGCTCACCTCAACGTTGATCTCGACCGCCACCGGCTGGCCGTTCAGAGTCGCGGGCTGAAAGCGCCATAGGCGGACCGCGTCGAGCGCCTTTTCGTCGAGGCCCATTCCGAGCGAGCGGGCGACGCGAAGGTGGTGCGGAAGGCCATCCGCGCCCACCACCAACCATAGAATCACCGACCCCTGGTATTTGGCTTTGCGCGCCGCATCGGAGTAGTCCGGGTCCGGCGCATATAGCGGACTCGGCGGGGTAACTCCTCCGACGCCCGGCCGATAGACATTCCCCTGGTCGTAAGGTCCGAAGCCGGGGCCACCCCTCGGCCCGACACCCCCGCCCTGGTCGCTGCCAATTCCTCCCTCGCTTCCCGGTCCATTCGAAACCGGGCCGGATACCGCCGAGAGCGGGTCTCCCAATTGCCCGGGCGGAGGCAGGGGAACGGCCGACAGGGCCATGACGCTCGGTGGCTCGGGCAGCTTCGGGCGCTGATTGAGCAGCACCGCTTCCGGCGGGGCCAACTGATCTTCGAGACTCATCAGAGGCAAGGCTCCAGGGGAAGCCGCGAGCTTGTCATGTGTGCCGCCGCCCCCGTGTCCGCCAGGCTTTTCCGAGGTAAAGGGAAATGAAATCGGGCCCTCGATCAGGGCTCCGACTCGCCGGCCAATCTCGGGAGGATGGTTGGCCAGGTAGGCGGCAATCGCGATGACTACGGCGACCCCCACGGCTTGGGTTAGAAACGCCAATAGAAAACTTGTCGGCCGGGCGCGGTAGAGTCCGTGCTCCTCTGCCAGAAATTGCGAAAACATCGTCGCCGACGGATGGGAACTTGTCATCCGCGCTCTCCTCGCCAGCCAGAACCCAGTAGGCACTGGGACAGCCAACACCCCGGCTGATTCCTAAATAGAAGCGGGAAGGACGCAAAAGGATACCTGGCCTCCTGAGCCATCTCTGGGGATCAAGTATCCGGGAACCCCATATGGTCGGAGAACGACTCGGGGGACAAACTTCAGGAGGACGCTTCGGGGGGACAAAGCCAGGAAGGGCGCAAGCGAAAGCAGCGCCTGGCTAGGCGGGGGTGACGGCTTCGGCTCCGGCCACGACTTCCTTCAGGTGCTCGAGGGTCTCTTCGACGGTGAGCGAATACATTTCGCGTCCTACGCCTTCGCCGGATTCGAGAGCGGTCTTCAGATAGTGTCCGGCGATCTCAACCGCCAGCGGGTCGGTGATCATCTTGCCGGTTCGCTTGTGGTATTCCGGCCACGCGGGATGCGGCAGCGCCACCCAGACGATCCGTCCATCGACCAGAAACTTGACGTCCACGGCGTCGGCGTGGCGCGTCGCAATCGCCACAATCAGCGCCTGGTAAATGCAGTGCGCATTCTGCTTGCTCCAGCGGTCGACGGCGTGAAAATCCTGATACATAGCGATACAAAAACTATACCCGAGCCGCCGGGTGCGGGCAAACCTCAGAACGCCTTGCCCTGAGCCAGGTTCAACAAATCAAGCGCAGGCCTAGATTTCGCCTCGCCCGAGCTACGGCCCTACAGTGCCGTACAGTATTATGTCTGAGGTCTGACGCCTGCCATGGCTTCCCTGCACCATCTCGGCATCCTGCTCTCCGGACGCGGCTCAAACTTCGAGGTCATCGCCCGCAA
>PKYX01000369.1:791-4189 GCA_003132825.1 Acidobacteriaceae bacterium | reverse complement strand
TCAGCAGCGATTCGCCTTCGACATAGGCGAAGCTGATGTTGAGGTTATGCGGCAGCCGATGCTCCCACGAACCGTTGATGTAGACCTCATCCAGGCGACCCATGATCTTGTCCCGCAGCCGGTTGCGCATTCCAGCCAGCTTGCAGGATTCCTGCGCCATCTCCTCCGAGGCGATGGCACAGGCTTTGCCGAGACCGACGATCCCGGGTACATTCAGGGTCCCGGAGCGCATGCCGCGTTCGTGCCCGCCGCCATCGATGATGGCTGAAATCTGCACCCGCGGATTCTTTCGCCGCACGTACAGCGCGCCCACGCCCTTCGGACCATACATCTTGTGCGCCGAAATCGACATGAGGTCGATGTTCTGCTTCACCACATCGACCGGAATCTTGCCCACGGCCTGGGTGGCGTCGGTGTGGAAGATCACCCCGCGCTCGTGACAGAGCTTGCCCATCTCGGCAACGGGTTGCACGACTCCAATCTCGTTATTGGCCGCCATGATGGTGACCAGGATCGTCTTGTCATCGATCGCCCGCTTCAGGTCATCGAGATCCACCAGGCCATCCTTCTGCACCGGCAGGTAGGTCACCCGATAGCCGTATTTCTCCAGGCGCTTGCAGGTATCGAGGACCGCTTTGTGTTCGGTCACCGCGGTGATGATGTGGTTGCCTTTTTCCTTGTACATCTCGGCCGCGCCCTTGATGGCCAGGTTGTCGCTCTCGGTCGCGCCGGAGGTAAAGATGATCTCCTTCGTGGTTGCGCCCACGAGCTTCGCAACCCGTTCCCGGCCGAGTTCGGTGGCTTCTTCGCCCACCCAGCCGAAGGAATGGTTGCGGCTGGCTGCGTTGCCAAACTTCTCGATGAAGTAGGGCAGCATCTCCTCGAGCACCCGCGGGTCCATGGGCGTGGTGGCATGGTTGTCCATGTAGATCGGCAGCTTGATTCCATTGGGCGCCAGGTGCAGTTCCTGGGGCATCGTCTTCACGTCCGTACTCATCGTTAGCTCCTCAGCTCGCTCAAAAATTCCTCTCAAATACAGCTTTTGGGATGAATTCCTCACCCCAGGCCTGCCCCCCGATGGGCCGGCAGTTTCTTGCCTACCGAATCCTCACCAGCTCAGCCACTGGACCGGACTCAGGGTCTTGAGTTTCGGCCGGCTCTTCCTTCATCTCTGAGATAGTGATGCGCTTCAGCACTTCTTCGATGCTGTGGCTCACCCGGCGCAGCGGTTCGCGAATGTTGCAGCGGTCGACCTGATCGCATTCCCCGCGGACCGTGACGCACGAAGTAATGAAAAGCGGCCCATCAATCGCGCGGATGACCTCGAACGCGGAAATCGTCCCGGCATCGCGGGCCAATGTGTAACCTCCATTGGTCCCGTGTTGCGAACGCAGTAAGCCGGCTTTCACCAACCGCTGGAGAATCTTCGCCAGGGCTTCCTGGGGGATGCCATAAGCGTCCGCGACATCCTTGGCGCTGCGCGCGCCTTCATGCGCGTGCTCCGCCAGATGCCGCATCGCCATCAGGCCGTAGTCCGCCTTTTTGGTAAGCTTAAGCATCCCGTTCCCACCATCTCAAAATACGACTCTTTCAGTCGGATATAAGTATTCTAGAGGTCGACGGTGCTCAATGCAACCCCTGGCAGGCAATGGCAGAAATTGGCAACCGAACGGTAAAGCCATGCAGTCGAATGGCTTGCATTAATCCGACTCTTTTGGGCGGATTTCCGTTCTAGCTCGGTTTCGAACCCCCAGAACCGGGCAGGCGTTTTGGCCGCTCGGTGGGTTCATGGCGTCCGATCTTGGTAAAAACTTCGATTTTACGTTGGGGGACTTGACAAGCCAAAAGGTCAGGCTACAATACCGCCAACTTCCGGTAATTTCGCCGCCCGGTCCGCTCGGACTGGAGTGCCACCCGGATTTATGAACCCAATCCCGCCGTCACCCCGCGAGAAGAAAAGCAACATGGCAACGTGTAAGCACCCCCGCGTGCAAATTGTGTCCCGCGAAGAGGACAGTGAGTTCGTCGAGTGTATGGAATGCGGAGACATCTTTGAGTCGAGCGAATTCAAGGATATGACCATCGAAGACACCAATCTCAGCGAGGAATCCTGAGCCTCCGTTGCCCCCAGTTCCCTTCCTTGGCCACGCCACCCTGACTTGTCAATGCCATCTGGCGTGCCCTCAGTCACAGGACGTTAAGTGACTGAAGTAATGGCGGATGAGGCCTCCGAGCTATTGTTCGAACATTAACGTTTTGTTACTGTCAGTCCAAGGGGGAACTTGACTGATCGGAGAGTGCAATGCCGCTCGTTGCCCTAGTTGTGGACGATTCCATGCTCATCCGGCATACCGTGTGCCGCTTCCTCGAGGAACGTGGCTTCTCGGTAGAGTCGGCGGCCAATGGCCAGGAGGCCTTGGAAGCCCTCGAACGCATGAGTCCCGACCTCATCATCACCGACATGCAGATGCCCAAGATGGATGGCGGGGAGTTGATCGACGCGCTGAAAAACCATCCCAAGACTGCGACCATCCCGGTGATCATCTTAGCCGGTAAACAGAGCGGCTTTGAAAAAGCACAAAAGCGTGCCGACTTCGCGATCTCCAAGGATATNNATCGACATCGCAGAACAACTCGCCAAGGCGCTGCAAGTGACGCTGGGCGTGCCGATGGTCGAAGGAAGCGCCGCCGGGAAGTAGAGCTAAGACCAGGACGGAAAGTCGCAGAAAGTAAAAGGTAAAGAAAGCCAACGGCCGCCAGCTAAGGCTTGAAGCTCGCCTACCGCAAAACCATCCCCGCTTCCGCGGAAAAATCGGTAGCAGCGAAATCCTTCGCCAGGAACTTGGGGTAGGCCGCTGCTGCAATCATGGCCGCATTGTCGGTCGAGAGACGGCGCGACGGAAAGTACACCGCCAAGCCTTCTTCGGACGCACCCTGCTCGAAGCGCCGGCGCAGTTCGTTATTCGCCGCCACGCCTCCGGTGACAAACAGTGTAGCCGCGCCCGAGGCCCGCGCCGCCGCCAGAGTCTTGCCCACCAGGTCTTCGACCATCGCTCGCTGAAACGAAGCCACCAGATCGAGCGTCTGGCGGTCGCAGTGGGCCAGATAGTCTTCCAGTTCCGGCTTCACGATCGCCGCGAGTCCCCTACGCCTGGCCTCAATCGCGCCTCGCAGGTCGTGAGTCTCCACGTGGCGCAGCACCGCCGTCTTGATTCCACTGTAGGAAAAATCGAACCGATCCGGCGCCGGGGAAGAGTCGCGGCTTCGGACTCCCGGTGCCCCGTCCTTTAGCGTTCTTTCCTTTAGGTTTCTTCGCGAGGGGCCCGAAGCGGTCTTTCGATCCGCATGCTTAATCTGTGACGGCGAGAACTTTACCGCCCCGGGATCGCCATGCGCCG
>PKYX01000369.1:0-758 GCA_003132825.1 Acidobacteriaceae bacterium | reverse complement strand
CCACCAGCGCCAGCACGGGGAACTTCATAGCGCGATTGTATTTCTGTCGCTCCTCAAGCAGGACCGCGTGAATGTGGCCTTCCAGATGGTTCACGGCGATCAGCGGTTTCTCGAGCGCGAACGCCAGCGCCTTGGCATAGCTGATCCCAACCAGCAACGCACCCGCCAGACCCGGTCCCTGGGTCACGGCGATCGCATCGATCGATTGATAGACTTGCCCGGCATCGGCCAGAGCCTGGCGCACCACTGGCACAATGGCCCGCAAGTGCTCGCGCGAGGCCAGTTCGGGCACCACTCCGCCGTAAGGCTGGTGCGTGGCAATCTGCGAGGCCACCACGTTCGAAACGATCTTTTCGCCGGCCCACACGACGGCCGCCGCTGTCTCATCGCAAGAGCTTTCGATTCCGAGTATGTGGGCGCCAGCCATACCTCTCCAGTCTAAACTCTGCCGCCCCTGGTGATCTCCGGTTTGGGGCGGCTTTCGAACCCCTAGCCGTCCTCGCGATCTACAGCGTGCTGGGTGAGGGTCTGAACAGATCTCTTCCGGTGTGCTCCGGAAGGAGCTCCCCTTCAAAAAGCCTCAAGGCCAAGCTATGTGTGATCGAGGGCTCGCATGACGCTGCTATGGTTTGAAATTGGGTTGCTGCCAAGTTCGACGGTTTACTGCCGAACCTCGAGGGCAATGCCCCCGAGGATCACGGCCGCGGTTTGCTGGACAGCTTCCAAGCTATGGCGCAGAAGATTGGCGTCTCCCTGCC
>PKYX01000450.1 GCA_003132825.1 Acidobacteriaceae bacterium | reverse complement strand
TGCGCTCGTCCACCGACACCAGCATGATATTCATCACGCCCACGCCGCCGATTCCAAGCGTCAAGGTTCCGATGAAGGTCAGAAGGATCTGCAATCCAATCGTCAGTGCGTCAATCACGGGACGAAATTCGTCGCGACCAAACATCTGGAAGGCCTTGGGATCGGTCGNNTGCCGCGTGGCCACTGCGGCCAGCACCTGCGCCATCGCCTTCTTTTCAAATTGCGGAGCGAGAGGCTCAAACACCATCACGGCGGCATAGCGCGTATTCCACAAATCGCCAGCCGCCGAATATGGAATCCACGACGACTCGTCGTCGCTCGAGAAGTAATTGCTAAGCTGAATCTTCCGCGCCATCACGCCAATCACGGTGAAGCGTACGCCCGAGACTTCAACCGTCTCGCCCACCGCCGGGCGCCCGCTGAACAACTCTTCCTTCAGCCGGCCGCCCAGGAAAATCACACGCCGCCGCTCCAGTTCGTCCTCGGCATTGATCCAGCGGCCTTCCGACGGAACTTCATTGCGCATCTCGCCATATTCAGGACAGACTCCGCGCACCGGCGCTGTCCCCACCATGCGGTCACCGTAAGCAATACCCGGGCGCCGGACGGTTTCAAGGCATACGTGCTTGACCAGCGGAGCCGTGGCCTTCACCATGTCGAGATCAGCCTGCTCAAGGACTACTTTTTTCCCGGCGCGCTGGCCGCCCGGACCGCTGGCGGCTTGTGTTTGCCGGGGCGCTGGCTAGGATAAGACCATGCTGCAGGATCGCCCCTACANNGCGATGCCCCAGACAATTCCCAGCATTGTCAGGAAGCTGCGAGTCAGGTTGCGCTTCAGCGCGATCCAAGCTTCGAGAATGATTTCAATCAGCATTTGAATTTATCTAGGAAGTATTCGCTGCCAGCTTCGTGTGGGGACCGGGTCTCAGACCCGGTCGTGCCCAGCAACCGATCGGCTGCCACTCTGCTGAGCAAGTCAAAACCAGTCGCGCAAGCGCGAATGTCCGANNTCATAACGCAATGCCTCGATCGGATCAATCGACGCCGCTCTCTGCGCCGGATATAGCGCTGCGCCTACTGCGATCGCTCCCAGCAGTGCGGCCGCAATCAATCCGGAACTCCAACTCGGAATCAGGCCGGCAAAGAAATCGGGCATGGGCAACATGTTCACCAGCGCGCAGAGTCCAAACGCCACTCCCAGACCAATTCCTCCGCTCAACAAGGCGATGATCAGGGCTTCGATAAAAAATTGCCGGAGGATTGTTCCTGCCGGAGCCCCAATCGCCTTGCGCACGCCTATCTCACGAGTTCGCTCCCGCACCGCGACCAGCATTACATTCATTACGCCAATGCCACCCAGCACCAGAGTCACAATCCCCACCGCTCCCAGGAAAAATTTCATGCCGTCGGTCATGGTCTTGAAGGCTTGCGCTTCCTGCACCGTGTCCCAGATCGGACAAGCTTCCTTGTCGTTCGGATCGTAACGATGCATTCGGGCCAGCGCTACGCGCACTTCGCGCTTACAGGCCGCGTGCTGGTCAACCGATTTCGGCGTTACCAGCAGCTGATCGAAGGTCTCATTGGTCCCGGGAGGTTTGTCGGGAAAGTCGCGGCGCATCGCCGCAAAGGGCACGAACACTTTGTTCACATCCCAGCCGTCATAGCTGGAGTCCTGCTTCTTTTTCTCCATCACGCCAATCACCGTGTAGGGAAAGTCATTCAAATAAATCGTATCGCCTACGGGATTGCGGCCGGGAAACAATTGCTTGGCCGCGTCGGAGCCGAGAAACGCGACACGCCGGGCCTCGCGCATGTCATCCCAGTCGTAGAAGCGTCCCGCGCCCACGTCGAGGCTGCGAATGTAGCCAAACTGAGGATACGATCCGGTTACCGTGAAGGCGGCATTATTGAAGTTGGAGTGCGTTCGTACCGTGTCCTGCTCGAGCTCCGGAATCGCATATTCACAATCCGGCGAATCGGCCTGGACCGCCGCGACATCCGGGTCCTCCCAGTGCACAACGCGTCCAGCGTGCGTGCCGCCCGCCTGCAGACTGGTACGGCCATGAAAGACGATCATCACATCTTTGCCGAGATTGCGCGCCTGAGTTTCCTGCCCTTTGCGCAAGCCCTCGCCAGCCGCAACCATAAGAACAATCGAGACGATGCCCCAGGCGATCCCGAACATGGTGAGGAAGGCGCGAAGCTTGTGCGACCACAATGTTCGCAAAACGTCGAAAATAAGATCGTGCACCGTCATGACACTGAGTTGGACGCATCCGGAAGGAGAAAGTCACCCCGGCTGGCTTACAGTTAGATACGCATCCGGAAGGGATTTTGTTGCAGGAAACAATGCCTGGGAACAGCCATCCTTTCGACCTCGCTCGAGGCAGGCGAGTGCACGACCGCTGGTCATTCTCTGCGGAGAATATCCTTCTCCATGGTAAATAGCGGAGTTCCAAAGAGTTCATGCGGCCCCTCATCGGTCCTGCGGAACCCTGATCTTTGATAAAGCTGAATCTCCGCATGCAGAAATGGCGTCGTGCCGAGAAGTATGCGGCGGCATCCGCGGTCCGAAGCCCAATGCTCGACCTGCGCAAGCAATCGAGCGCCAACCCCCGATCCCCTCGCCCCTGGCAGAACCGCCATCCCGCGAACGTAAGCCGACTCTCCCTTCATTACCGCGGCTACTGTCCCTAACACTTCAGCTTCGCGGGATGCAAGCCAAACCGCCCCTT
>PKYX01000300.1 GCA_003132825.1 Acidobacteriaceae bacterium | reverse complement strand
CCAGTTTCTCGCGCGATGCTGCTGCCACGCACTCCGCTCGACATGCTCCTGGGGTCGACCCATCGCCGGAATACTGGGGGAACGATTGGAGCAACCGCCGACGATGTTTATGTCGCTTACACCGATAGCGGCTATTACCTGTGTGACCGGATATGCGAGCGCCGGAGTTGCGATCAGTATCTCGATGTAGCGCCTCCACCGGATNNGCTGCAATTCGGCGGGAGCTCTGATCGGCGCGGGTCTATTTTCGGATTTGCGCCGCTTTCTTTCGAGTAAGGAGCGAATATGCTTGGAACCATATTGATTGTGATTTTGATCTTGGCACTGTGTGGTGCGCTGCCACGGTGGCCCCATAGCCGGGATTGGGGATATGCCCCGACCGGCGGAGTGGGACTGGTTCTTTTGGTGGTCGTCATTCTTCTGGTGCTCGGCCGCATTTGAACGATGCACTGCGTGTCGACAATTCGTACGATTGTCGGCGCGCGACGACTGCTCTCGGTCCGTGCAGTGGCACTTCTTCTCATCGTACTCATGTGTAGCAGTGGCTCGTCTGCATACTCCGTTCTCACCCACGAAGAAATCGTCGATTTGCTCTGGACTGACGAGATCCAGCCCCTCCTGCTGAACCGGTACCCGGGACTCTCCGCAGACCAGATTAGGGAGGCGCATGCCTACGCCTATGGAGGCGCCGTTATTCAGGATCTCGGCTACTATCCGTTCGGCAGTAAGGAGTTCAGCAACTTGGTGCACTACGTCCGCAGTGGCGATTTCGTCCGCGAGCTGCTGCTCGAAAGCCAGGATGCAGACGAGTACGCCTTCGCGCTGGGCGCTNNGCAATCGAGTATCCGAGGCTGCGTGCGAAATATGGCAGGTCGGTCCGGTATGCCCAGGACAAGACAGCGCATGTGAAAACGGAGTTCGGTTTCGACACCGTGCAGGTCGCGAAGAATCGTTATGCGTCGCGGCAATACCACGACTTCATCGGCTTCCAAGTGTCCAAGCCCCTGCTGGAGCGGGTCTTTCCCGCGGTATATGGAATGGAGCTGAAAGACGTTCTCACCCACGAAGATGTGGCCGTGGGCTCGTATCGCTTCGCTGTCAGCCGGCTGATTCCGCAGATGACCCAGGTCGCGCTCCAAACCCACAAGAAGGACCTAATGCGCGAAACACCGGATTTCGCGAAACGGAAGTTCTTATACCGGATTTCGCGCTCTGATTATGAACGACAGTGGGGAAAGGACTATGTGAAGCCCGGCCTGGGCACCCGGCTGTTGTCAGCGTTTCTACGATATATGCCGAAAGTTGGTCTCTTCAAGAAGCTGGAGTTCAACAATCCCACTCCCCAGACTGAGGACCTGTATTTCAAGAGCATCAACACGACCGTCGACCAATACCGGGCTCTCCTGGAAGCGGTGCGCGCCGGCTTACTCGTGCTCCCCAATCGCGATCTTGACACTGGCAACCAGACAAAAGCAGCCGAGTACTCACTCACCGATGACACCTATGCTCAGTTGTTGTCGCAGCTGAAGGATCGGAAGTTCAATCTGACGTCGGCGGACCTGCGTGCCAATATTCTGGATTTTTATTCCGACCTTTCTGCGCCAATCGAGACAAAGAAGGACAACGCTCGCTGGCGGAGCGTGCTGGTTTCGCTTGATCAGTTGAAGCTGGTCACTCCGGCCCCGGTGGCTGCCGACGGCCCTGCACAGCGAACCCGTGGTGTGCCCGAGACGACAGTTCTTCCCAGGACGCAGGTGCCGCCCGCAATCGTCATCGGCTTCGTCGGCGGGTTCATCAAGCGCGATAATCTCGTTCATAGCGAAGTGCAGCTCGCAGCGCGCCTGCGCAAGGCTTACCCCGTGGGGGTGGACGTAGAGACCTTTGAAAGCTACCGCGGGGAAAAGGCGCGAAAGAAAGTCCTCGATCTGCTGGACTCGAACCGGGATGGGACTCTCACGCCCGACGAGAAACAGAATGCCCGCATCATCATTTACGGCCATAGCTGGGGCGGCTCGGAAGCCATCGACCTGGCTCGTGAGCTGGAAAAAGACGGGATCCCGGTGCTTCTCACCATTCAAGTGGACAGCATCTCGAAGATTCACCAAAATGACGAGCTCATCCCCGCGAACGTAATCCAGGCCGCCAATTTCTATCAGTCGAACGGATTTCTCCACGGCCAGTCCGAGATTCGGGCTGCCGACCCGACACGTACCAGTATCATTGGGAATTTCCGATTCGACTACAAAGCGAGCCCGTATCATTGCGACGACTATCCCTGGTACGACCGCCTCTTCGTAAAATCTCACACCCAGATTGAATGCGATCCGAGGGTGTGGAAACAAGCGGAGTCTCTGATACGATCGGACCTTACCCCAACCACAGGAAACCGACCAGCACCATAATCATGCTGGTGTTGTCCCGCCGCAGGGCCTAGCGAGGGGTGGGGCTGTTCTTGGCTGGAATGGCGGCGGCTTCTGCGGGCGTCAGGCGGGAGCGGTCACAGTACCCATACCCTTTGAGGCACGAAGCATAGTTGCGCTGATGCTCGGCGGTGGCCAACGTGCTGGTTTCCGCCTGCGTCAACTTGGAGTAGTCGCAGCTCTGCTGGCCTTCCCTGCAAGCAGCTACGTTGACCTGATGCTCAGCGATGGCTGTGTCGCGAGCTTCCAAAGGGGTTAGCTTGGAGTGGTCGCAGTCGTCCCAGCCGTTTCTACAGTTCTGCGCGTTGCGCTGATGTTCTGCAACTCCTACATCGCTCCGTTCCGACGGAGTGAGTTTGGAATGGTCGCAGAGCCCGGCGCCATCCTTACAGTCGGAGAGGTTTCGGGCAAGGGCAGCGACGGCCACGTGGCTGTTTTCTGCCGGGGTGAGCTGGGAATGATCGCAGGACCCTATCCCCTCGTCACAATCAGCAACGTTGCGCCGGTGGGTAGCGCCGGCGGCGTCACGGGCTTCGGAACGAGTCAGCCGCGCCGGGTTGCACGAAGCGATGCCGTCTTGGCAATCGGAGACGTTACGCTGGTGATCCGCCACCGCCAAGGCGGTGGCTTCCCGGTCACTAAGCTTCGAACGATCACAGGATTCAAGCCCGCTCCTGCAATTCGAAACATTGCGTCCGTGGTCGTCCTGAGACACTTCAGCCGATTGAGCCTGGGTTAACTTGGAAAGGTCGCAGGCCGGCCGGCCGTTCTTGCAGTCCGCCAGGTTCTGGCCGCGATCCGGCGACTGTGCGATCCCCAGGACCGGCCACAGACCGATACAGGCTACCAGTGCCCAAAAACATTTCCGCAGATTGACTCTCATAACTTCCGCCGCCTCTTTTTGACTATCGAACACCCACACTCTGGTTCAAGCGTATGGAAACCAACTCTCCGGTCACTGCTCAGGGTCCCAACAAAGGCAGCATCGAAGCCCTTCGAAACCGGTCTCTCAAGTGGGGAAGGACCGAATCGAGCGGCCTGCTTTGAGCGAAGCGGAAGGGCGGAGCCCGCAAACCCTTGGCATTAGCTCCCGAAGGGCTCGTGGTCGGGCCCAGAAAAATCATTGCTGACACCGGCTGCGGTGCTGACCGGGATCGTCAAGTGGTCCCGGTCAGCAGCATGCGCTGCGTAGCCAGCTCTTGAGCAGAGTTCCTTGCCGCTGTTATTGCGCTTCCGCAACCGCTGCCTGGTGCCCTGCTTCGGCCAACGCTCTCATGAACCCGCCTGCACTTTTCGGGGTCGATGCCCTGCCAGAAAGGATGTTGCGAAATGACATGTGCCTGCCGTAAATAGCGCGGGTGGAGTCATTGTCCTGCTCCACAACCGCACCTTCCAGCGTGAGGCCGGCGAACACACCCTTGGAGCGGGAGTACGTTAGCATCTCCGTGTTCATCTTCCAGTCAGTTCCCGCGGAGGCATGACGTCCGACCGGGCCAGCTGCCACCGACCCCTCCCCCGTGAGCTCAAACTTGCTGGAGAGTAAATGTTGGAAACCGTGATCGTTCATGACCAGCATTACCAGGTCCACGCCTTCGACGCCGATCTGCAATCCCCAACTCCCACCGCCCACCGATACGAACGCGGGTGCGCTCCAGCCATCCGGTGTGCGGCAAGACGCCACTCCGCGGCCATGCTTGGCGCCAAAGATGAAGCCGCCTTTGATCAAGTCTGGAACCACGAGGATGCACTTTGCATTGCTCAACACTTCATCAGGAATTCCTTTGTCCGGAGTCGCCATGATGGCGTGCAGAACATCGACAGACGATTCCAAACGTCTTTCCGAGTCTTCACGAGCGGAGCCTGCCCAGGCAAGTGTTGCAAACAGGCCCATGAAGCCCATCAGCAAGACTGACATTGCTTTTTTCATGTGATTGTTCCTTTTTTAAGAGCCACGCAGCTAAGAGAAGAGAACTTCAGGTGGGCTGACTTAGCTCAGAGAACCTGAAAGAGGGAGAAGAGGGACTCGTCTCTAAACATCATGGTCGCCCAGCTGCCAAAGATTAACTGCTCCAAATTGCTCACATCATCTGTCGCAGCTCAAGACTCGCTCGATGTTGAGTTCTGCGATACAACGCTTGTTTCCCTCGCAAAAAGAGCAATCTTGCTCAGATTCGCCGGCCGTGACATGTCATTGTTAGGTTTGTCTCATTCTCGAGCTTCCTGGGCCCCCCGCTCGGGAAAAGATGGAGAACGCGGAATTTTACTATGGCATCCGTCCCGCATCCGCTTGCTAGCCGTGTTCGTAGTTTATATGCCTTTGTGGCTGCGTCACTGAGAAAGTCGTTTGGTATACAACCGCGCGACGGCGATTTCACGTCACAGCGGATGTGCCCGTTTTGTGGACTCATCACGCCGCGCCACGAAACATGTTGCCTGGAGTGCGGCAAGTCACTCAAACCGGCTTAAAACCCTCAGCACGGCCCTGGCGCTTCACCACAGTTTTATCGAGGACACGCCCGCCTCCCGTTTCCTCGATCGTTTATCTCAGCTCTGTATTCGATTCGCTCAATGGGATCGCCCCTCCCGAGGGGAGACGGAGTGGGCCCAGACATGCGCCACGCCGTCTTGCACATGACGGTACCCTTTCCAGTTCCATCTCCTGCCCCGGAAATGCCCCTTAGCGGAGGCCACTCGGTACACGGCATTCGAGCCAAGTTGTTAGAAGCGTGGGGCATCTGTGCAACGTTATGCCCGCCGCCAAACGCGCGCGACGGCCAACCCGTAGATCGTGCGGGTCATTCTTTGGTCAATTTTGATCAGTGTTCCCAAGTCCGAGGCTTGATACTGACCATCGAGAACGCTCTGCCCGGGAGACGCGGCAAGATCCATCGGGCATTCCACAACGTCAAGGGCAATCGGGGAGATAGGTGAAACAGAGCACGAAGGACGAAATCAAAGGCAATCTGCAGGCGGCGAAGGGCACAATCAAGCGGACGGTTGGCCAGGTCACCCACAACTCCAATCTGACTGCGCAAGGCCAAAATGAAAAACTCGCCGGCAAAGTCCAAAGGAAAGTGGGGCAGATTGAGAAGGTGTTGGAAAAGTAAAAGGGCTTAAGGTTAGAAGAAAGGAAAATCAGCATGCTGATACTGATTATTGTTTTGGTGTTGCTTTTAGGGAGCGGTGGAGGATACTACGGCCATAGCCGGTGGGGCTACGGCGGCGGTGCGGGCGTCGGGCTGGGCACCATATTGCTGATCCTCCTGGTAGCCTACCTGTTGGGCATCCTCCACTGAAATAGACGCCCGTTCGCCGGCCCCCAGGAACCAGTGCCAGAGCTGTCCCCAGGGAAAGCTTGGGGGCCTAGCCGTTGGTGTTGGATCTCCTCAGCGTCCGTTTGTGCGCTCTTTTTTTTCTCTGCTTGTTGGCCATTCTCTTTTCCGAGTGTTTATTGCCTGAGGACTCCGCACGCCCTGAAGTCTCTCTCGGCTTTGTGTCTGTCCCGATTTTATCCTCTAGGTTTGCCATTCGGATGCTTCTCCTTGGTGTGTTGTGTGGTGTAGCCCATTATATGGACCTAGCACTACGACGAACGCTCGTTATTGGGTGTTTGCTCGACCACTTTTGCGCTGGCTCGCTTGTCCGCGCGGAGTTGCTCTGCAGTAAAGGCATGTCCACAGGTACTGCATCTCCACTTTGCGTTCGGTCTCATCTGGCTTCCCGCGCCCAGCCCGCTATTTTCGCTGGGACGGAACGCCATGACCAGCTCGCCACCGCATTCCAGGCATTGTCGCTTAGCCATAGTCACCTTGTTCCTGCAAAGGTTGGATCTATCGGGCGTGTCAAAACTGGAAAGTCCCGTCCAAAATGCTTCCCCAAAGTTCAGGCGAGAAAGGGTCTTGCTCGTCATCTTGGGTCGGGGCAGGAGTTTCCGATCTCGCGCCCCTCGGCATGCGTGTCTCTCCGAGTCCAGCTTTTTTTCTAGGTCGGTCGTTCATCCGTCCGTCGCGACCTTGGTCGGGCTTGAGGCTCAGTGCTAAGCGCACGGCCTCCGAGAGGAACTGTGGTCCGTCAGACTTGGTAACCAAGACATCCACCGATTTCAAGGCACCTTCAGGCAATTCCGGGTGGTCGGCCAGCAGAACAATGGGAACTTTGGGCTGTACTTGTTTGATCTCAGCGGCGACGATCGCTCCATCCAGGAGGCCCAGATGATACTCGATGACAATTGCATCCACAGTCTGCAACATGAAAAGCCGCAGCCCATCATGAGCGTTGGTAGCGGTTAGAAGTTCGTACCCACTTGTCTTCAACAAGTTCAGTTGAGCTGGATCCCGGTGTATGCAGAGAAGGGTGCTGTTGGCAGCCATGTGCCTTAGGTTTACAATCACTCGCTCCCGGATTCTGCTCAAGATTGCTCACAATTGAGAAAAGGGAGACCGCCTGCGCACCCTGATTTACGGTCCTTGGGTCGGATCTGGATGAGGGTTGGGGAAGCCGCTCCGAAGGGTTATTTGGGGACTGGACTGCCCAACTGCGCGCTCCTTACACCAAGAAACGAAAGAAGATCCAACGGATGGCTCTTCGCAAAGCGACGGGTCTCACGAAGCTCGATTCCGAGCGCCGGCCAAAGCTGTCAGATCGGTCGTTTGTCAGTTTCAGCCCGCAAACAGCGCAAAGTCCTTGGCTATCAATGCTTCACGGGGTTCTTCGGCAATTTGCCAGAGCGTCAACTCAACCTACGCCGCCGAGCGGGTTGAGCGAGGTTCTCCATAGCTGAGCATGGCTTGCTTCAATTGCGAGTCCACCTCGTCCGCGATGGTAATGACGTCCAGCAACACTCGGCTGAAGTCAATCCGCCGCAGGTTGTTTTGAATGGTGCTAAAGATGCTGACTTGCAGGATTCGCGATTCCTCCACCACCATGGCAGCCGTGTAACCTTGCAAACGGCGGAGTTCTCCGTGTTTTCGGGCTGCGATCGAGAAGGGAGCTTGCATGGATACGGGGAGGCGCAGGCGGTGAATCAGATCACGCAGGAGCTGCGGGAGGTGGCCGGTGCGGTCCTCGAAGTTCAACGGGACACAGGTGAGTTCCGCATCGTTCTCTACGAGCGCCATCCAGTCCTGAATCGTGGAATCAAGGTCATTTTCCAGTATGGAGGCTACACTCTTGGTGGTCAGCAGCGGACGCCCTTCGTTCGTTGCCAGCTTTCTGTGAATGATTTCCCTGAGCGAGGCGATTTCAACAGGCTTTACAAGGACTTCATCAGCCTGTAGGAGGATGGCGGACATGGCTTCTTCGAGTGCCGGATAGCCGCTGAGAACGAGCGTCACCGCTCCGGGATGGGTGTGGCGCATGGCGCTGACTACGGTGAAGCCATCTCCAGCGTTCGGCATGTGCAGGTCCGAGAGCAGGACGTCGAAGTCTTCGGCGGCAATATGGTGCAGGGCCTCGCTGACGCTTGCTGCAGTGACAACATCGAATCCATCGCGCTCCAACGCTTGCCGCAACATATCTCGGACCGCTTCATCGTCCTCCGCCACTAGAATCCGAGGTAAAGTCATGATCGTCTCCCTGGGCTCTGCACTCTGAAAGCGGAACCCCCAATGAAGAGGTTACGGATTACACGACCCTAACTCTGTGCAGAATTGACCATGTTCCAGGACAAGCAACACACAACTCTCAGCAGGGAATCGGCAAAGCCATGGTAACGATTTTCCACCGCGAAATGGAATTGCTGGGGAGAGCGGGGCGCGTCGGTAGGAATTGTGCGCAGCGAGCGGAAAGGTATTGACAATGGTTTAGCTGGGAACTCGACGGAACTTGCGCGCTGCCTTGCGGCACTCCTCGACAGTGTAGCGGCGTACGATCCGATCGAACTCGTCCACCTCCGTCACCTCGCCGCCTTGCGCATCTCGTTCCAAGACTGCCGAAGCTTCGCCAAGACTAGGATAGCTGCTGCCATCAACGGCCTGACCATCTTTATGAATTTGGAAAAACATCTCAGAACCTCTGTTTCTTTGGCAGCCCAGGTCTTAGGTTTGGCCCGACAGCCTGTGAGAATCGACAACTGCCAGCTGGCCGCCGGAGCCGCAGCGTGCTTTGGCGAAGCTCCTACCGGCGGGCCGCCTTGTGGCAGCCAGGCTCCAGTCATGGAGCGTCTTCACGCAGGGTGGTCCAGTGCTGCGCGTACATTTTCCGTTCGAGAGTCGCTCCCACGGCGAGCACCGCTCGGGCAACGGTCCTCTCAGCGAAATGAGTTTCAAAGCGCGCCGCGACTGCCCGACTTCATGGAGACTGAAGTCCGCATCTGGGAGAAATGGGATTCTCTGGCGTGCTGATTCATGACTGATGCCGCCTGGGTACGGCGGTTGCCTCGAAGGCTGTCGAAATCGTGGGTGGTGACGTTATGCTCGCAGAAAATGCATTTGAAGGTAACTCCACCACTAAGCGGTTTGGTTGTGTAGTAGCGCACATCCTTCATTGTAGTCCTATTGCCGGGCACGGCTTCGGGGCAATGGGTGCTGGCCCTTCGATTGACGGAGGAAGCCACTGCGCCCCCCGCACGTGGCAGAAAAGTGGATACCGATCGAGTGATCCTGAAGAAAAAATCGCCGCGGAACTGCTCAATCGTGCAGGACTACATTCAGCAGTGAACTATGAACCTGTAACCCGCCTTCTACACCCCCGGCGTACTGGATGAAACCCAATTTCCTGAACCGGTTCATAAAAAAGCTGACCCGGGAACGAGTCGTGCCGACCATTTCTGCCAGTGTCTCCTGACTGATCTTCGGAACCACGGGCTCAGGAACTCCTTCCTTGCCAAAATGAGCGAGCATTAGAAGGACACGGGCGAGTCTCTTTTCGCTGGAATTAAACAGCTGGTCGACGAGGTCCTCTTCATAACGGATATTGCGCGCCAATAAATAGGAGACGAACATGTCGGAAAAGGTGTGCTCCCGATGAAGAGCATTCATCATGGCCTTTTTCTCGATCCGCAGAAGGAGGCAGTCCGTCATTGCAGCCGCGGATCCCATACGGAGAGCTTGTCCTGCCAGGGAACCTTCGCCGAAGAAGTTCCGCTCACTCAATATGCCGATTGTGGCTTCCTTGCCGGTCTTCGACACAACCGTGAGCCTGACCTTGCCTTTTAGGATATAGAAGACAGCGTCAGCCGCATCCCCCTGCAAGAAGATGCCCTGCTTCTTGGAAACGACCACAGTCTTCCTGCCGTCGCCAATGGTGGCAAGGAAAGTCCTGGGATCGAAATCTCGGTCCTTCTTAGCCGCAATTTTCATTGAGACCCCTGGCGGCTGGCACGTTGTCCAAGAGCTTCCCGTCTGAAATTCCGATCTAGCAAGCGGAAACAAGGTTCCGGGTCGGGTATGTACCAAATTGTACACTGCCGCCCGTCGCAAACCAAGGTTATTCATTGCCATCCTAGAAGCCCTCAGAGCGCGTGATGGCAGAAATCGTGTCGAATCCGCGGCTCATTTTCCGTTGTGGAATCAAGCTCCCGAAGTGGTCCATTCTGTACAGTATCTGGAAAGGAAATGAGCGAATCTAGCCAGGTGACCGGCTTTCCCCCAGTTCGACCGCGGCGCTGCGTTTCTGAGAAATAACTCCATGATTCCCGCCCTCACAGTCGGAACGATTCTGATCGAGGAAAGACCCCTGATCACCGAACTTCTCGGGCTGAAAAATGAACCCTACTCGGGAAATTGGAGCGTGGTTAAGACCCTGGATGGTTTCGCTCTGGATCAAAAGATCCACGCCGCTGGCTGGACCTTCTTTTTCATGGCTGCGGAAGAGAAGGTGATGTTCTTTGGGGCCCTCGGATCCAAAAAGATTCGGACCGCCTTGCAACGAATTCTGGCGAAGGTACAGCATCAAGACTTCAACAGCCTCGAAATAACTGAAATCGTTGCCAAGCGCTTTCTGGGTGTGCCCTATGCCACGGTTTCCGCACACTCACGCCATATCCAACAAAGTTGCTATTTGGACGGCGCCGTGCAACGGCAAGCGTCCCAGCGCGACGCAGAGAGGGCCAGAGGTTAACCTGGCTTTCCAGCCTAGAAACTGAACTTGAAGCCGAACGAGAATCGAAACCTCGGCTGATGAAGGCTCTCATCTATCAAGGCCCGGGTAGTAAGGTGCTCGGGGAGCGTCCCGTTCCCGAAATCAAAGCTCCCACCCGACGCCATCGATCTCGATGACAATCGTCTGCAGATGTCGAAGCGACTCGGCGCAACCACAACCATCCAAGCCTCCGATGGCAAGCCCTCAGAGACTGTGATGAAGATGACGGGCGGGCGAGGTGTCGACACCGCCATCGACGCGGTCGGCGTACCAGCGTCATTCATTACCTGCGAGGACATCGTGGCCCCAGGCGGCACCATCGCGAATGTGGGCGTTCATGGCGTCAAAGTAGACCTTCACCTGGAACGGTTGTGGTCGCAGAACATCACAATCACGACCCGGCTGGTCGACACCGCCACGATACCATGCTCTTCAAAACCGTCCAGGCAGGCAAGATCGATCCCAAGCTTCTGATCACCCACCGATTCAACTTCGACGGCATCTTGGACGCTTACGACACTTTCGGACGGGCGGCAAGCACCCGGGCGCTCAAGGTCATCATCGCCACGTAGAACTTCGACGCCTTTCCCAGAAGCAAATGAAGCGGTCGCAAATCACCNNACTTCTTCTGACTCGCTAAGATTCTATTTCAGTGTGTAGATGTCACGATTCGAGAGTTCTGGTAAAACCATGCCCGTCACTACCAACCCAATTGTTCCGGCGGAACCCGCAAAAGCTAGCGGTAAAGACAATGTTTCGCCCGGTCTGACGAGCGATGAAGCCCGAGCGCGGCTTGCGAAGTACGGCCCAAATGCAATGCCGGACACAGCGATACCGCCATGGAGTATGGCACTGGCCAAATTTTGGGCGCCGGTTCCGTGGATGCTTGAAGCCGCAATCATTCTCCAGGCGGTACTCCACGAATATGTCGAAGCCGCGGTCATCGCCGGACTTCTGGTCTTCAACGCTGCCCTCGGTTTTTTTCAGGAGGGACACGCGCAGGCTACTCTTGCCGCGCTGAAATCCCGGCTCGCGCTTAGGGCTTCAGTGCAGCGCGATGGCGTTTGGAAGACCGTACCGGCTACCGACCTCGTGCCAGGCGACAAGGTGAAGCTGTCGCTCGGTGGTGTGGTTGCAGCCGACGTAGAGCTGGTCGACGGATCGATCCTGCTCGATCAGTCCATGCTCACCGGCGAGTCCGTTCCGATCGAGGCTGGACCGGGTCTGCAGACCTATGCAGGGGCGTTGGTGCGGCGTGGAGAGGCCACGGCGATCGTCAGCGCAACCGGGACGCGCACGAAGTTTGGACACACGGCGGAACTTGTCCGCACCGCTCATGTCGAGAGTACCCAGCAAAAGACCGTCGTACGCGTGGTGCGAAATCTTGCCGTGTTCAATGGCGCAATCATCGTACTTCTGGTGGGGTACGCCCATGCCCGTAACCTGCCAACTGGCGAGATTATCCCCCTTGTTCTCACGGCGGTTCTGGCATCCATCCCCGTAGCCCTGCCCGCCACATTTACGCTTGCAGCGGCGCTCGGCGCAAAGGCCTTGGCGCGCTTGGGCGTGCTTCCGACGCGCCTGGAAGCTGTGGACGAGGCGGCGACGATGGACGTGCTGTGCTCGGATAAAACGGGTACGTTAACTCGCAATGCACTGGAAATAGCGGCCATCCATCCTGAAACTGGCTTCGATGGGGCCGATGTGCTGGCACTGGCGGCTCTAGCCAGCTCCGACGGCGGACAGGATCCCGTAGACGCGGCCATACGCTCTGCTGCCGCTAAAAACAGCACCGCCAATCTCCCCAAATTGATCACATTCGTTCCGTTCGATCCGGCAACAAAAATGTCCCAGGCGACAGCGGTTGATGCGAAAGGCGCCACGCTGCGTGCTGTAAAAGGAGCGTTTGCGGCGGTCATCAAATTGACCGATCCGATGGCAGCGTCTGCTGCGACGGCGCATGAACTCGAAGGAAAGGGCTTTCGGGTTCTGGCCGTTGCTACGGGCACGCTGAGGGCAATGCGGCTTGCAGGAATCATCGCGCTGAGCGATCCACCTCGTACGGATGCCGCGGAGCTTATCAAGGAGCTGCACGCTTCGGGCGTGCGCACCGTGATGGTGACCGGTGATGCGCCGGCGACAGCGGCGATCATCGCGCGAGCGGTGGGACTCGATGGAGCAATCTGTCCGCCCGGGCCAATCTCGAAGAGTGTGCGTCCGGAAACTTTCGCGGTCTTTGCCGGAGTCCTTCCGGAGGATAAGTATCACATCGTTCAGATATTCCAGAAAAGCGGCCATACTGTAGGCATGTGCGGTGACGGCGCCAATGACGCCCCAGCTCTGCGCCAGGCGCAGATGGGAATTGCTGTTTCAACTGCGACGGACGTCGCCAAGTCGGCGGCCGGCATCGTCCTGACCAAGCCGGGACTTGAGGGGGTTGTGGCCGCAGTAAAAGAAGGCAGGGTAACGTTTCAGCGCATCCTGACCTATACCTTGAATTCCGTCACAAAGAAGATTGTTCAGGTGCTTTTCCTGGCGGCTGGTCTCATCATGACCGGGCATGCGATTCTGACCCCGATGTTGATGGTCATTATCATGATCACCGGCGACTTCCTAGGCATGTCCTTGACGACGGACAACGTGCGCCCGTCCTCGATGCCAAGCGCATGGCGAGTTGGCAACCTGACCATGGCGGGCGCTTTCATGGGCATCTCCGAGCTGGTGTTTTGCACGGCCGTGTTGGCTATCGGCGAATTCCGCCTTGGCCTTGGAATTGCAACACTAAGAACTCTCGCCTTCGTGCTCATCGTCTTCGGCAATCAAGCAACGANNTTGATCGCCTCTACGATGGCGAATCGGGGGATCGCTATGGCGCCTCTGCCATTGTTCGTGATGGGAGAAACGCTCGTCGGAGCAATTGTCTTTGCGTTCCTGGTGGACTTTGTCAAAGTCCCGGTATTCAATCGCCTCAGGATCGGCTAGAAACAAGCATGCACGATCTGGAGAAACCGGTTTCGAAAAGCAAGTGGACGCATAGCAAAAATCACGTCCGTCAACCGGGAAAAGCTCCGCTCGGACACAGAGCCGATTCCTGTTTCCGATCTTGCCTATTCCGCCACACCTTCCGACTCGCGAACCGGGCCTGCCCGCCGTCGCCTGTTCCGGCGGCCTGCCCGCCTTCAACGCGGCGCAATGTTGCAGTCTGGCCTCCGCTCTTGTCTGAGGTGAAGCGTACGCGGTACGCGGTACGCGATATCGGCGACGGCGTCGCCGTCCGTGTCAATCTTGAGTTCATAGACCGCTTCGGTCGCGAAGGGTTCTTCCGTCGTGGGCCCGGCTGGGTCTACACCGGCGGATGGATGCACGTTCATAATCAGGATCGATTTGCCAATATCCCCGGGCTTGGGGAATGCATACAGGTCAGTAAGATCGAGGCGGGCATCCCCATGGGGAAAGCTATAGTCGGGACCGGAGTAATGGTGTGACATATTATCTTCCCCTTGTTCTCTGGATACTCAGCTCCGAAAATCACTTCAATCTCCACTGTGTCCCGGAGTGGACGGCTGGCCATGCATCGGCTGCGATAACGCATCACACCAGAAGCGCGGATGCGAAACAATTGGACGATGGTATTNNGCTCGCCAATCTCGACTGGTGGCTCGAGGCGGGCTATCCCTTAGTTCTGACTCGTCGAGCCAGTCCTCTGTCGAAAGCCTAGCCTGCTCTGGACCGAACAATTCCGTCACCGCACGGAATGAACGCCGATAACTCGCGCTCCGCCATGTTAATCTGGTCTTCGCAAGTCGAATTGCAAAACGATTCTTCCTTGTCCATGGG